>JAUWPX010000405.1 GCA_030611395.1 Bacteroidota bacterium
ACCACTCCGGATAAGGTTCCTACATCAATTTCAAATTTATCCACGTTACATGCCTTTTCCTTCTCAGCATTGTCCTCTATCATTTCCACGATATTAACAGCTATCGATAATTCATGCATATCATTCTCTTTTCAGTAAATCACAATCATAAAAAATCAGTGTACAAAAATAATACTTTTTACTAATAACCCGGTGTCAAGGCAAAAGTAAAAAGCTTACACTGAACTCTTCTCTCTTTGCTCTTTGCTTTCGGCATCTTGTATTTGGTTTATTAATTTATTTTTCGTAAAATCAAATATATTTTCTATAACTAAATTATGGAGGTAAAATGAAAAATTTAATTGCACTCAGAACAAAATGTCCCCATTGCAAGAAGTCTTTTATGGATCCATACGATCAGATCAATGGCAAACCCAGCATCAAAGTAGATATTGAAGCAAATGGTAAAAAAGGAAGGTTCAGATTATGTTCATATTATGGCTGTTTTGACCATAAAAGCAGTATTGAACTTCCAAAAGACGAGCCAATCAAATTTTTTTGCCCACACTGTAACAAGGAGCTTACAAGTCCCAACAAATGTGAAGAATGTGGAGCGCCTATGATCCCGTTTGCACTGGAAAAAGGAGGAAAAGTTCATATCTGTTCAAAGGTTGGATGCAACAAACACTTTATCTCCTTCCATGATGTTTCAGATGCATTGCGCAAAATGTATAATGAATTCGGTTATTTCTAGGAAGGTATTGAGTTTTTAAGTATTGTTTCTTAACAAATCCTCGGGAGTTGTTCGCCTGTCAACATATCAACTATCCTGGTGCCCCCAATAGCTGTTTTAAGTATTACCTTGCCAGGATGTTTTTCAGTTATTTCCCCGAAAACAGAAGCTTGCTTACCGAAAGTGTTGTGTTGTAATTTATCCAGTACCTTATCCACATCCAATGAATCGACTACCATTATCACCTTCCCCTCATTAGCCATATAAAGAGGGTCATATCCGAAAATCTCACAAGCACTTTGCACACTGCTTTTCACCGGTATATTCTCTTCGTCAGCCTCAATACCCAACCCCCTTGTTTCAGAAAGCTCGCATAAAACAGTTGCAAGTCCACCCCTGGTAGCATCGCGCATAAAATGTATACCCGATGAGATACTGAGAACTGATTGTATCATTTTGTTAAGAGAGGCACAATCGGATTTTAGATTAACACTAAAACTCATATTTTCGCGCGCGGAAAGGATGGCGACACCGTGATCTCCAACACTGCCACTAACAATGATTTTATCGCCGGGTTTAATTTTCTGCCCGGTACTTATTGAATGATTTTTCCGTGGTAAATAGCCCACGCCGGAAGTTGTAATAAAAAGTTTATCGCATTTTCCCTTATTAACCACTTTGGTATCACCTGTCACAATTTTCACCCCTGCTTTACGTGATTCTTCAGCCATCGTACTGACTATTTTTTCAAGATCCGTTATGGAAAAGCCTTCTTCAATAATAAATGAGGCACTCAGATATTGTGGCTTTGCCCCGGATACAGCCAGATCATTAACAGTACCACATACTGCAAGTTTCCCGATATTCCCACCGGGAAAGAATATTGGATCAACCACATAAGAATCTGTTGTAAAAGCAATCTCTTCTTCTGCTCCGGGAAGACATGCAGAATCAGTCTGTTCGGATAATATTTTATTTGAAAAATACTTAAC
>JAUWPX010000082.1 GCA_030611395.1 Bacteroidota bacterium
TATGTGAAAATAATTCAGCCCGAACCTTTTTCCTGGCTTTATTCTTCAATTTCAATGTTTACTATTTATAATCTGGCTGACAAAAGTTTTCTTTTTTCTCCCCAACTTAGTTATAAGCCGTTAACAAATTTCGAAATTTTGCTCTGGCCGGTTTTTTTCTTTGGTAATAACCATGCGGAATATGGTAGTAAGCAATTTAAAAGGAAGGTGGAAATATGGATGCGTTTTTACTTTTAAGCAAGCTTCAATGCCAGGGAACGCAGCATTACATTGCCTGCCACCTATTATCAGTACACTCATTTTCAAATCCGGTACCTGAAAGAGAGAATGCCTATTTTTCTTTGGTATATGCATCCCTTAACCGGGCAAGTTTTTTTCTAAAAATATCACAATCAAAATTCGGATTGAATTCCGGATTGCCGGTTATTTTACCGGTTTCATAATTAAAATATCCTTTCACAAATTTGTTGGACAAAGTATAAACTACATCGTTATTTTCATCATGGAATGGAGGAACTTCAGTTAATATTTGTTCAACAAAAGCTTCAGGGGGTGAGATTCTTTTTAATTCTTCGCTATAGTAATTATAGATTTCAGTTGAAATTAAGAGGATCAAAACATTTTTACCAAAATACTTGCTCCGGCTGTGTTTATAAATCAGGTCCAATCTATCCTGGGTAATTTTATATGCAGTTTTATAGAAGGAATATCTGAACTGAAATCCTTCTTTACAAACCTTGTCTGCAATGGCTTTTTCCTGTGTATAATGTAATAATAATATTTTCTCTTGTGTATCTTCAAAGATGTAGTTCAGAATATTATCATTAAAAAACTTATCTTTTGTAACGATTTTTGTCAGTTCTACTATCTGAAGTTTCGACAATATCTTTGTCAATTCCTCTTTTTCTAATTCCGGATACTGGATATTTAATTTGTCAAAAATCAGCTGGATATAATTGTCTTTTTTCTTTAGCTGTATATAGAGATATCCTATTATTACAATAAGAAGGAGAAAAAGCCCAAGTTCAAGGTATGGACGGATTGAATAATTTATGAGACTTGAAATTGAAAATATATTTCCCATTTTTAGTCTGTTTTAGTCAAAAACAACCAACTTTCAATATGGTTGTTAAATTTTGAATTCGATTAATTTATTTTATAGTCCGAACTTATCCTGAAGCAAAATTAGTAAAAGAACATAAGATAGACAAAAAAAATATTGTGTGTGTAAACGATACTAAACTATTCCTGTAAATCCCATAAAGGCCATAGCAAGCAGTCCGGCTACAATAAAAGCAATAGGAACGCCTTTCATGGGTTCCGGAACATCCACTAATTTAAGTTGTTCCCTGATACCGGAAATAAGTAATAGTGCCATGCCGAATCCTATGGCATTTGCAATTGAAAAAACTACGCTTTCAATCAGGTTATAATCGTTCTGAACGGCAAGAATAGCAACACCCAGAATGGCACAGTTTGTTGTGATCAGGGGGAGGAAAATACCGAGAGCCTGGTAAAGTACAGGACTTGCTTTCTTAAGCACTATCTCAACCATTTGAACCAGAGCAGCAATCACAAGAATAAAAGTTATTGTCTGCATAAATGAGATACCGAAAGGAATAAGAATATAATGCTGAAGAAGATATGTGACAATAGTAGCTATTACCATTACGAAGGTCACTGCACCGGTCATGCCGATAGCAGTTTCTACTCTATTTGAAACGCCAATAAACGGACATACACCCAGAAATTTTGCCAAAACAATATTGTTGACAAAAATTGCTGATATAATTATGATGATATAATTCATAGTAGTTGTTTCTTTAAGCAGTTTTCTTATTGATTTTGTTCATTATCATGATGAGGTATCCCAGGGCAATAAATGCTCCGGGAGCGAGTATAAAAAGAAGTATTCCATCGCCTGGAATAAATTTGAAACCCAGAAATGATCCGCTGCCGAGTATCTCCCTGACTCCACCCAGAAAAAAGAGTGCCATAGTAAACCCGAGCCCCATCCCCAGGCCATCAACAACTGAAGATACGAAGGTATTCTTTGAAGCAAAAGCTTCTGCACGCCCTAAAACAAGACAGTTAACCACTATTAATGGGATAAACAAACCGAGTTCATCAAACAGGCCGGGTAGATATGCCTGCATTAATAACTCAACAATAGTAACAAACGATGCAATGATAACAATGAATGAAGGGATCCTTACCTTGTCAGGAATAAAATTTTTAACCAGGGTAACTACAATATTTGACATAAGCAATACAAATGTTGTTGCCAGTCCCATTCCCACTCCGTTAATTACTGAAGTTGTTACACCTAGCGTAGGACATAATCCAAGGAACAGAACGAACACTGCATTTTCCCTAAAGATTCCTTTATTAAAATTCTTCCACCGGTTCATTTTTTACCTCCTTTCAGATAAGCATTATAGGCTCGATTTACTGCATCGCAATATGCACGGGAACTTATTGTCGAAGCTGTAATTGCATCAACATCACCACCATCATTTTTTACACTCAAATCAAAATTTTCCGGATTAACACCTTGAAACTGCAAACTAAAGTCAGATTTACTCTTTGACATTTTGTCGCCCAGACCCGGTGTTTCTTTGTGCCCGAGAACAACTATATCATTAATTGAACCATCTGGTAATATCCCGACCATTAACTTAATATTTCCACTGAACCCTTTATTTGTAAATGTTTCAATTGCTGTTCCAACCAGCCTGTTATTCTCACGTGCCGGATAAAAATATAAAGTATCATTATCAATGGCTATTTTATATACCTCCTCATTTGGTAGATTATTGAATTCGGGAAGAACCTCATTGATTGCTTTCATTTTTGCAGCCTGTTTAGCAGCGGCAATTGGTGTTTTGGTAAATTCATACACGAATCCCAGGGCAGTTGATGCTGCTAATGTTATTACAAACAGGGTGAAAACCATATTTGCAAAAGCAGGTTCTTTCTTAGCCATTTTTCACCTCCTCTCCAAATCGCTTTGGTTTGATATAGTAATTTATCAGTGGAACAAATCCGTTCATAATAAGTATTGCAAATTGAACACCTTCAGGGTAAGATCCGAATAATCTGATTACTACTGTTAATATTCCGATGCTGATCCCGTATAAAATCATTCCTTTCTCTGTCATGGGCGAAGTAACGTAATCGGTCGCCATAAAAATTGCTCCCAGTAGTATTCCTCCTGACAGAATATGGAAAAGGGGATCGGCATTTTGTTCCGGATTGATTAGCCAGAGAATACCTGTGAAAATTACAACAGTAAGGATTATTGATACAGGTATATGCCAGGTAATAATCTTTCTTAAAAGCATATATGCCAGACCAAGAATTAATGCAACAGCAGCAACTTCCCCAATTGATCCACTCATGTTGCCAAAGAATAATTGTCGGTAAGTCGGGATATTATCCATCAGGTGGGAAATGGAGTCTCCTTTACCCAGTCCTTCTTTTATAATACTTAGTGGAGTTGGTCCGGTGGTTGCATCAATATATTGAGTTTGAAATCCTTGTGCATCGGGCCAGCTTGCCATTTTGGCGGGAAAAGAAATAAAAAGGAAAACCCTTCCAACAAGTGCCGGATTGAAGGGATTATTACCCAATCCACCGAATGATAATTTGCCTACTCCAATTGCAAACAGACTTCCGAGAATAATAAGGTGAGCAGGGAAATTGGAAGGAAGGCACAAGGAAAGCAATAAGCCTGTAATAACTGCTGAGCCATCCTGGATCGTGTTTTTTTTCTGCAAAAGGAACTTCTGGATCAGGAACTCAAATAAAACTGACGAAGTTACCGATACCGATATAACGATTACGGAACCCCACCCAAAATACAGGATTGAAGCCAGCGTTGCAGGGATAAGAGCGATGATGACACCATGCATAAGATTCGGAGTTGTTTCTTTTCCGTAGATATGTGGCGAAGGGGAAACCGTTAGTAATTTACTCATATGAGGTCAATTTATATTTTTCACACATAATATATAACATATCTGGAAGAATGGAATATTCCATCTCAGTTCCTTTCTCTGATTATTTTATTCACTTCTGTTTTACCAAGTCGGATAAAGTCGAGTAAAGGTCTGTTTGCCGGGCAGATATAGCTGCATGAACCACATTCGATACAATCTAAAACCATTTCTTTTTCCAGCCTGTAAAAATCCCCGGTTTGAGCTAAAGGCATTAATAAATATGGCTCAAGACCCATAGGGCAAACGGATACACATTTTGAACACCGGATGCATGGCTCAACCTGTTTTCTTTTTGTTTCATTTTCAGGTAAAACAAGTATTCCTGACATTCCTTTTATTACGGGTACATCCAGTGAGTTGAGGGCTTTGCCCATCATTAACCCGCCGCTTATTACTTTGCCTGTATTTTCCGGGAAACCGCCGGCTGCTTCAATGAGGAACCGGATTGGGGTGCCAATCCTGACAACAAAATTGGATGGTTTTTTCAATGATTTACCGGAAACGGTTACTATCCTGTTTATCAGCGGTTTGTTTTTTTGAACAGCTTCGTAAACCGCGTATGCTGTCGAAACATTATGAACAATAACGCCTACATCGATAGGTAATTTCCTGGAAGGGACTTCCCTGCCCGTAAGAGCTTTTATAAGTTGTTTTTCACCTCCCTGGGGGTACTTTACTTCTAAAGGAAATACTTCAATTCCCGTAAATGTTGAAGCGATATCCTTTAAATGATAAACAGCATCAGCTTTATTATTTTCGATCCCGATCATTGCTTTCCTGACATTAAGGACTCTCATAAGGATACTGATACCCACCATCATTTCCTCACCATATTCAAGCATTAACCTGTGGTCAGAAGTTAAATATGGTTCACACTCAACCCCGTTAATTATAAGTGCTTCTGCATTTTTACCCTTGGGTAGTATAAGTTTAACATGTGACGGGAATGCTGCACCTCCTAATCCTACAATGCCTGATTCACGGATTTTTTCTAATATCTCATCTTTTGAAAGCGTGATATCTTTTCGGAGATCAGTTGATTGAATTATGTTTTCTTCCCACTCATCTCCCTCAACCTCAATAACTATTGCAGGTTTTTTATAACCGGTAAGATCAGGTATTGAATCGATTCTAACAACTTTTCCTGAAACTGATGAGTGAATATTTGCTGACACAAATCCTCTGCCATGCGCAATTAACTGTCCGGCTTTAACAGTATCCCCTTTGCTGACAACAGGTATTGCAGGTACACCCATATGTTGAGAGAGTAGAATAGTCACTTTCTCCGGGAGTGGTAATATTTCAACAGGGCTTTTCTCCGTGAGTTTATACTCCGCCGGATGAATTCCTCCCTTTCTGAATGTTTTTAACATTTTACTCATCCCGTTTCATTAAAGCATCTAATAGTGTTGTCTTTTCTTTATCCGTTTTTGTTCTTCGGGGCGGAAAATTGATCTCGAGTATTGCATCAGTTGGGCATTCAGTGACACATCTTCTGCATAATACACACATATCTGAATCGATAAAAGCCAGATTATTGCCCATTGTGATTGCTTCAAATTCACAAACTTTGAAACATTTTGTACATCCAATGCAGGCAACAGAACAGTATTTCTTAGCAATTCCGCCTTTTTCCGTATTAATACATGAAACAAATATGTGCCTGTCTTTTTTATTTTGTTTTCTTAGTTCAATAATATCTCTCGGACAAGCTTCAACACAAGCACCACAGGCAGTACAATTTTCATCAATTACAACCGGCAGACCGGTTTTTCTATTCATATATATGGCTTCAAATTCACATACTACCACACAATCATCCATACCAAGGCATCCTACAGGGCAATCAGTGTCACCGATATATAATGCGGATGCTACTGCACATGATGAAGCACCGTCGTAATGGTTTGTTCTAGGTCTGTTCTCAAATGATCCTGAGCACCGTATAACGGCAACCCTCGGATCAGTTTGTTTTGCTTCTTTGCCCAGGAGATTTGCCACAATATCCATAGTTTCCTGTCCGCCTACCGGGCAGTACAGATCATCAAGAGAGTCAGTATGTACACATGCCTCTGCGAAATTCCTGCAGCCGGGATACCCGCATCCTCCACAATTGGCAGCCGGCAGTGCATCCTCAATATCATGTATTACAGGATCTTCAGGAACCTTGAATTTTTGTGCAACAAGGTAAAGTATTATTGCAGCTACAATACCCATAGAACTGAGAGATAATATGGTTATCAATATGCTGCTCATTGTTCCTGGTTCTTGATTGCAAATGTGAATTTATTCCTGATTTTTTCTTTGTAGAAATATAGGACCAGGTAGTAAAGTGCCAGAGAACCAATGGAAAAAAGACCGGCCAATACCTCATTCCGGGTAAGGGAACTGGTGATAATCAAAGTTATTAATACTACGATAAAGGGTTGGACATAACCCAGATAAAGGGCTTTGAACCCCTGGGTCTGATGCAGAATGACCTGGACTTCCTGGCCAACCGAAAAATCACCGGTTTTTGGAACTTCAATAATCTTGTCCTTAACGTCAGATATGGAACAAATACCTTTCGCACCGCATGATGAACATGCTGAATAGGTTGTGATATTGACCTTTATTTTAGAGGAGTCAATACTCGT
>JAUWPX010000198.1 GCA_030611395.1 Bacteroidota bacterium
TAATCCCTTTGAACGATTATTAATAATTTCAAGTCCCGAGGCAGCATCCTCTATTTGATTTTCGTGTAAATCAGAAATATTGACTATACGGTCTCTTTGCTTAAAAATACGTGAAAGTGTTGTTGCAAGTGAAGCAATTGGTGAAATTGAATTCATGATCTCATGTGTCAGGATCCTGATAAGCTTTTGCCACGATTGCAGTTCTTTGTCATCAAGTTCGGCCTGAATATCCTGGATAGAGATTAGCTTGATAGCCTTATCCCGGAGCTTAAACTCTGTTGCCCGTATAATAAGATGCAGCATGTTCTGGTGCACCTGAACAACCATAAGTCTTTGCTGACCCGAACGGATTTCTTCTAAATTATTCATAAAATCCCGATGGATATTATTAAAGCTCTTTATATTTCTTACATCCGGTATTCCAAGCATTTTTTTCAATGCATTATTCATCAGGTCAATTTTGCCATTTTCTTCAAATGCTACCAGACCAACATTAACATGTTCAACAATGTGTTTTAAATATAAATAATGGTATTCCTTTTCAATTTTTACATTCTCTATAGATTCAGAAATCTCATTCAGAATAGTATGAAGACCTTTTTTGTCCGATTTCCTAAAATTTGAGATAGTGCTAGTGGTAAGATCACCTGTTTTTAATGATACAAAGAACCTGTTCAGGTCACGGTTAATTTTATTTATATAATTTATAAGTAAGATGATCTGAATAAGAAAGATCAGTCCTATAGTAAAAAAGGTGAATAAATTATTCAGATTTGTCCACGACCAGGTAAATGCAAGACTTGTTAGTGCCAGCAATATTACCCGCACAATAATTAAAATATTAAACCTGCGGAGTATCATAGCTTGAGTCCGTATTTACAAATTTTATTATACAGTGTGGGCCGGCTTATTCCCAGTTCACGGGCTGTTTCTGAAAGGTTCATATCGTTTTTATCAAGGGCTTCAATAATTGCATTTTTTTCCAGGTCAGTAAACCTGAGTGATTTTTCAGGATTAACGAAATCACGATCAGCCTGGGAAAAAATGAAATCAACCGGACTCAGGATCATAGAGTCACACAAAATAACCGCTTTTTCAATAGAATGTTTTAACTCTCTGATGTTACCCGGCCAGGAATGTGTTTTTAATTTTTCAATTGCTTTTTCATTTATCTTCAAATGGGATTTCCCGTATTTTGTTGCAAAATGATTCAAATAATAATCAGCAAGCTGACCAATATCTTCCTTCCTTTTTCTCAAGGGTGGTATTTCAATTTGTATTGTATTAATCCGATACATAAGATCTTTACGAAACAGGTTTTCAGAAATCATTTTATCAAGGTCTTTGTTTGTCGCAAAAATCAGTCGTACATCCAGGGGTATTTGTTTGTTTGAACCAAGACGGGTAACCATTTTATTTTGCATTGAATAGAGTAGTTTAGACTGAAGGTATACAGGCAGATTACCTATCTCATCAAGAAATAACGTGCCCTCATTTGCAATTTCAAACCGTCCGGCACGATCTTCAAAAGCATCGGTAAAGGCGCCTTTAACATGACCGAATAACTCACTTTCAAAAAGATTTTCACTTATAGCTCCCAGATCAACATGAACAAATGCTTCGTTTGATCTTGCAGATAATCGCCTGATCTCACGGGCAATCAACTCCTTTCCGGTTCCATTTTCACCAACGATTAATATATTTGCTTCTGTAGGCGCAACTTTCCTGATTACTTCAAATATCTTTTGCATGGCTGGTGAACTACCCCAAATGATCTTATATTTTTTATCTATATCATTATAAATTTGTTGATGTTTTTCTTTCAGGTTTTTTAATTCAATTTTTGTTTCTCTTAGTTTATAGGCTGCTTTTAAAGTAGAAAGCAGCTTATCATTATCCCAGGGTTTTACAACAAAATCAAAAGCCCCTTCTTTAATGGCCTTTATCGCCAACTCAATATCACCATAAGCAGTTATTAAAACCGGTACAATTTCAGGGTCAGTTTTTAGAATCTTTCTGATCCAATATATCCCTTCATTTCCGGTTTGAATACCAGCCTTGTAATTCATATCAAGCAAAACAACATCAATCTGTTCTTTTTTAATCCATTGCAATAAAAGATTTGGATTTGTAAGGGTGAATACCTCTTCAAATTCGTATTTCAGGAACATCCTGAGAGACTCACAAACATCCTTATCATCATCAACAATGAGTATTCTGCCTTTAGGGTTTTTCATGTATGCCGAAGCTTAGCTTGTTTTATGCAATTAATGGAAATGTAAATATTTATTACAACAAATGTAATATTATTTTACAGTATAAAAAAATGCATTTCTTACATCGTTGTTTATTAGTTAGTTATAATTATGGCACAGGACTTGCTAAATTGGTATTGAATTTATTAAACTTGTACTTATGTTTCAAAATTATTTACTGTCAACATTTCGCTTTTTTATACGCAATAAGGGATTTACATCAATTAATATCATCGGATTAGCCCTGGGGATTGTTTGTTCGGTATTGATCTTTTTATATGTGTATGATGAATTAAGCTTTGATTCCTATCATAAAAATGCAGATCGCACATATATGGTATGCAGGGATTCAAAGAGTGAAGGCGGAGAATATAAATCAGGCTGGACTACTCCACCAATGCTCCCGGTTATGCTGGAAACTTTTCCTGAAATTGAAACAGGAACCAGGTTATGTCTATGGTATAGTGAATATATATTTGTTTATAAAGACAAAACCTTTGTGGAAAAATATGTAATAGGAGCCGATTCAACTGTTTTTGATGTTTTTACTATCCCTTTTATTCGCGGGAATCCGAAGACTGCGCTATCCAAACCAAATACAATTGTAATTACAGAATCTATAGCCAGAAAATATTTTGGTGATGAAGACCCGATTGGCAAAGTACTGCAGCAGATTGACAGGAAAGATTATGAAATAACAGGTGTTGTTAAAGACCAGCCTAAAAACTCCCATTTTTACTTTGATATCATATTTTCATTAATAACTCATCCCAACGCAACTGTAACGGACAAGGGTTGGTTTAACCATACGTATTCATCATATGTTGTTTTACCGGAAAACTATGATCCTGCAAATCTGGAAGCGAAGTTTGATGATTTTGTTAAAACCTATATTGGCCCGGCTTATGCTCAGGGTTCGGGAAAATCGTTTGAATGGTATGAGGAACAAGGTTTTTGGTATAAACTTTGGCTGCTGCCGTTAACTGATGTTCACCTCAGTCAGATGATAGATAAAAAGCATGATACTCCATCATTTATTTATACTCTTGGGCTTATCGGTTTGTTTATCCTGTTAATCGGTTGTATTAATTATATGAATCTGGCTACGGCTTTGGCTATTAACCGTTCACATGAAGTTGGAATACGAAAGGTGGCAGGTGCTTTCAGACGGCAATTAATAATGCAGTACCTTGGAGAATCAATTCTATTAAGCTTCGTTGCTCTTTGTATAGGTATGTTAATGGTTGAATTGTTAATACCCTACTACAATGTATTTACCGGAAAGGAATTACATCTGAATTATTTCAGTCACCCCTTTATTATTCCGGGCTTACTGGTTTTTGCCATTATCCTGGGTGTTATTGCCGGGTTGTATCCTTCTGTTATACTCTCTTCATTCAATCCGGTCACCGTTTTGAAAGGTTTATTTATTAACCGGAGAGGAGCCGGTACAAGCTGGCTGCGTAATGTCCTGGTCATATTTCAATTTACAATATGCATTGTAATTATTATTGGAACTTTTATTGTTTTCAAACAAATGAAGTATATACAAAGCCAGAACCTTGGATTTGACAAAGAACAAATGCTGATTGTAAATCGTCCGTATGGCTTAAAAAACAATCAGCAATTATTTAAACAAGAACTTCTGAAATATCCTGAGATCAAACAAATATCATTTGCAGGTAATAT
>JAUWPX010000319.1 GCA_030611395.1 Bacteroidota bacterium
AAGTTTCCCGATATTCCCACCGGGAAAGAATATTGGATCAACCACATAAGAATCTGTTGTAAAAGCAATCTCTTCTTCTGCTCCGGGAAGACATGCAGAATCAGTCTGTTCGGATAATATTTTATTTGAAAAATACTTAACGAAGATATCCCTGATAAGATCGTGGGATAATTTCCCACCACTGCCATGTCCTAGCAAAATAACTTTTTCAGAATTCTTATTCATAGATCAATATGTAAAGAAATTTTTTATTAATGCATCAAATAACAAAACCCAAATAACAACTTAACGAAGTGATCTCACAGCCTGCCCCGTTTTTTTCGGGGAACACCTTTAAAATTAATTATTTTGTGAGTAAATAATATCCAAATCTCAATTACCAAATGACCGAAACTGTTTTGATCATTGAATTTTTGAATATTGTAATTTATTTGTATTTTGGTACTTGTTATTTGTGATTTTTAATATTTATCTACACTTTCGGACTTTATAGACACGCTTATATTAATTAGTCTGTTTTTCTCCTATCTGTTATACCTGTAATATGCATGGCATGCTCCTTCGTTGGAAACCATGCATGCCCCAACCGGATTTGCAGGTGAGCAAACCTTATTAAACAATTTACAATCAGAAGGTTTTTTAATGCCTTTCAGTATTTCACCGCAAATACAACCCACCGGCTCTTTAGTTTCTTCAACTTCAACACTCAGCATTTTTTCTGCATCAAACCGTTCATACTTTTCTTTCAGAGCAAACCCGCTATTTTTTAAAACCCCCAATCCTCTCCACCAATCATCATGAAGCTCAAAAACCTCATTCATCATTTCCTGAGCTTTTACATTACCTTCCGGTTTAACAACCCTTTTATACTGTATTTCCACTTTTGGCGAGTTGGTTTCATGTTGTTTGACAAGCATATAAATAGATTGTAAAATATCAACCGGTTCAAAGCCGCTGATAAAACAACCAAGACCAAATTTTTCAGGAATAGCTTTATATATACTTGAGCCTGTTATGGTACTGACATGACCTGGAGCAATATAACCATTCAGCTCTACACCCTCGTCAATCAGGGCTTCCATAGCAGGAGGCATGATCTTATGCGAACTATAGAGATAGAAATTCTCCAGATTTTCGGCATTTGCATTTAATATAGCTACTGCACTGGTTGGAGCGGTTGTTTCAAAACCAATGCCAGGGAAAATTACTTTCTTATCAGGATTTTTTCTGGCAATATTCAAGGCATCAAGTATAGAATATACCATCCGGATATCTCTTCCGTTTGCTTTCTCCCTGTCAAGTGATGAGGTAGATCCCGGAATCCTTATCAGGTCACCAAATGAAGTAATTATGACATTATCAAGACGGCTATAAGCCACAGCCTTGTCAATAAACAAATTACTCGTAACACAAACCGGGCAACCCGGTCCGGAAAGCAGTTCTATATTATCAGGGAGAAGTGACGGGATACCAAATTTCTGGATTGCCATGGTATGGCCACCACATACCTCCATAAACCTGACATGTTTTTTAGATATGGATCTGATATAATCTGCAAGTCGGGATACAATTTTTTTATTCCGGAACTCTGTTATGTATTTCATGCCTTTTTACTCTGCTCTTCCCGGTCCATTTCCTTATTCAACTCTTCCAATTCCTCAAACAATGCAAGAGTTTCAGCTGCATCAGCGGCGCTGATCTTCTGTAATGCAAATCCGGTATGAAGCAGAACATAATCACCAATCTCAACATCATCAAGCATCTGCAAACTAGCATTTACGATTGTTTCGCCAACAGCAACCCTGGCCATTTCTCCATTAATTTCAACAATTTTTGCCGGTACACTTAAACACATTTTAATTCCCTCCTTTTTGATGCAATTACCAGTTGTCCCAGAGCTATTCCACCATCGTTTGCAGGGATTGCCACCGGAGTAAACACCTGGTAATTCTCCTTTAATAATTTATTCTCTGTCTTCTGAAGTAAAAATCTGTTTTGAAACGTCCCTCCCGATAAAACTACTTTACTTATACCGGTATTTTGTCTTACTTCATTTACCGCGGCAAAAATAATAGAAATAACTGTATTATGGAATTTTGCCGAAATTATTCCCTTATGAATCCCATTAATGATATCATTCACTATCTCTTTTATCATTACATCAACTTCAATTGTCTTTCCCATTTTGAAAGAATAGGAATCAGTACAATTATTATCTATGAGAGATTCAAGACGCATCGGTGCTTCAGCATGAAAACCTGAATAAGTACAAACATCCAGAATAGCAGCTACCGTATCAAACAGCCGTCCTGAACTGGAAGTTAATGGACAATTTATTTTTTGATCGATCATCCGGATTATATCTTCCGCATTCTTTTGAACCAGATTTTTAACAAAAGGAATATTCAATTTAAAAAGATCTGATCCGTATATTCTATATAAATACGCTACCCCCATCCTCCATGGTTCGAGAGTTGCTTTATCACCACCAGGCATTGGAATATACGAAAAATGGGTAACTCTCTCATAATTTGCCAGATCACATACAAAAAATTCACCACCCCAAATATTGTTATCATCACCAAGACCAATTCCATCGAAACCAACTCCTATAACTTTTTCATCAAGATTATGTTCTGCCATACAGGCAGCAATATGTGCATGGTGATGCTGTACTTTAACTACAGG
>JAUWPX010000357.1 GCA_030611395.1 Bacteroidota bacterium
CCCGCCCGGGAATCTTCCCAGTGAAGCGTATTTCTCTTTGTAATCAACAGAAAGAGGCATAAAATCTACATCCTCCCTTATCTCTTTTGCTGATACTACAGTGGCAAGAAGCATTGTCCTGCCCATTTTAACAACAACAGAACCGTCGGCTTGTTTAGCCAGTTTGCCTGTTTCAATAGAAATTGTCCGGCCATCGCCGAGATCAATTATTTTTTCAATTACTTTATACATATTTATTTCTTTTGTCACTGTAATAGGATCACTTTGATAGTATTATAAAAAAAGGCAATGTTGAAATTGCCTCTTTTGCTACCTCCGTAATTTCAGTGCTTTAATAATTGTACGGTATTTTTCGATATCTTTTCCTTTAAGATAGTCAAGCAACCGCCTTCTTTTACCTACTAATTTCAATAATGATCGCTGTGTATGATGATCATTCTTCATGTTTTTAAGATGATCTGTCAGGTGGGATATGCGTTGTGAGAACATTGCTATCTGAGCCTCTGTAGACCCTGTATCCTTCTCATTACTGCCATACTTTTTGAAAAGTTCTTTTTTCTTCTCTGCGGTTAATTGCATTATTTTCTTATTTTTTTAACTAACTATACTTTTCTCAATAGGAGGTGCAAAAGTATTTAATTTTTTTCATTATTCAATAAACTCAAGTGAAAATATTAATAATCATGTTATTTCAAGTCCTTCTTCAAGTGTATGGGGCAAATAATTTATCCCGTTTATAGCCTTATCAAGCACGAATCCTGTTGACCGGGGCCGTTGTGCTATTTCATTTAATTCAGCAGATAATACCGGTGTGATAAGCGACTTGTCTAATTTATAATAATCAGCAACTTTGTAAGCAATATCTACAATACTCATCATTTCCGGTCCGGAGATATGAAAGACCCCTGTTTTTTCTCTTATACCAATTTCTATACAGGCATTAGCCAGGTCATCCACCAGGGTTGGTGCACGAAACTGGTCATTCACTACCCGAATAGGTTTTCCTGCTTCAAGTGAATTTTTAACCCATAAAACAATATTTAACCTGGTCATTTTCCGGTTGACTCCATACACCAGGATAGTACGAACAATAGCCCATTTACCCGATTGATCTTCAATAATTTTCTCCCCTTCCAATTTCGAAAGGCCATAATAGCTAAGCGGATTGGGAATGTCATTTTCAGAATACGGACCACCCGTACCGTCAAAAACAAAGTCGGAAGAAAGATGGATCAAATGGGCTTTCACATCATTGGAACATTTAACCAGGTTTTTTAATGCTTCAACATTGATTTTCCAGCATTCTGCTTTTTGCTCTTCACACTTATCAACCTGGGTCATGGCAGCAGTGTTAATAATTGTATCCGGGTTATGTGTCTGGATAATATATTTTGTTTCCAGGTGGTTGGTCAGGTCCAAAAGCTCAAAATCATAACCTTTTACATCTACTATCTTATCCACATTCTGGGAGGTTGCAATTATACTAACTGTTTCTATACCCGTTAATATTTCAATAATTTTTTGCCCGAGAAGCCCGTTGCTTCCTGTTACAAGGATCTTTTTCATTTTTCTTGAAACTTAAATTCAATTTCACCCCATGTGTAATGAAAGGCATAGAAAATGAGATAATATCTTTTTACTTACCTTTCTCGATAAGGGACTTAAGACGTTCGATTTGCTCTTGTGTGCCAAGCACGAAAAGTTGATCTCCCTGGAATAATTGTATTTCCGGTGAAGGATTAACAATAAAACTTTTATCTGCTCTTTTTAATCCTATGATATTAGCTCCCGATGCATTACGAATATCGAGCTCTTTTATTGACTTGTTTACAAAACAGACAGCAAGATCCTCACATGAGATTTCCTCAAGGCTCACATCTTTATGGCTCTGAAGCATCAGGAACTCAATAAACTCAACCAGATCTGGTTCAGTAACCAGTTTCGCCATTCGCTGTCCCCCGATTTTATCAGGCATAATGACATTTGTAGCACCGGCCATCTTTAGCTTCTCTACAGAATAGTCATCAGATGCTCTGCTGATAATCAGTATATCCGGATTTAATTGCCTGGCAGTAAGGACGATATACAGATTTTCCGCATCATTAGGTAAGGTGGTAATCAGTGCTCTTGCACTTTCAAGCTTTGCAGCTTCCAGAATTTCATCATTTGCAGCATCGCCTTCAATATAAAGCAACAATTCATCTTCACGAATTTTTTGAGTTAAAGATTCATTTTTTTCAATAATAACAAAATCCTGTTTATGCTCATGAAGATTAACAGCAGCCTGT
>JAUWPX010000325.1 GCA_030611395.1 Bacteroidota bacterium
AGCAAAAATAAAAGTTACATTGAGTTCTTTATTCAACTTTTCCATTGTTTGCAGAATGTGATGCGAGTTTTTTGAATCAAGGTTAGCAGTCGGTTCATCTGCCAATACTATTTCAGGTTTTTTAACCATAGATCTTGCGATAGCTACCCGCTGGCTCTCTCCACCTGATAGCATATTTGGTTTTGACTTAACCTTATCGGTAAGACCCACCCATTCCAGTGCTTCCATTACAGCCTTTTTACGCTCCGACCCTGGCATATTTTGCAGCAATAATGAGAATTCAACATTCTCAAAAACCGTATATACCGGCAACAGGTTGTAGGTTTGAAAAATAAAACCAATATACATACTACGTAACCTTGCTGCCTGCTTATGTGACAACTCTGAAATAGATTTATCCATTACAATGGTACTACCTTCCGATGGTGTATCAAGCGAGCCAATAATATTTAACAGCGTAGTTTTGCCCGAACCACTTGGTCCGACAAAACCTGCAAACTAACCTTTCCTAAAACTGAGATTAATTTTGTTGAGGGCTGTGAAATGCCCTTTCCCTACCGGGAATCGTTTTACTAAATCATTGATTTTAATTATGTCCATAGTTTTGAAATTTTAGTCAAATATATAGTCCTTAATGATTATACACAAACATAACCTGCACTCCTTTGCCACCATACAGGTTTCTGGCAGTGCCCATTACAGGCATCTGGTTGTTTTCCGGATTCCAATATCCCATAATATATAATGTTGTACGATCGAATTGCCGGTACCAATTTATAAAATTATAAACCGAATTATTAGTCCAGTCGTAATAAAATATAGCACCAATATTATCAAACATTCCAATAGGGTACCGAACGGAAATGCCTGAGAAATTTAATGTATTGGAAAACTGAAACGCATTTTCGTCATTAGCAAAAAGCATATGTTCAAACACAACATATAATCCACTACCAATGCCAAATGTATAATCGGTTCCTGCAGTCATTACCTCCTGATTCGTATAATCGCCCATGTTTTTACTTTTTTTCACCCATACTCCTTCAAACCATACTCCCACAAGCATATCCAATTTTGCATCAATCCCAATCTTATTTTCCTGAATTTCATTGAATACAGGGACCATTCCATCCAAATCCCTTGAATCTGCCACTCTATGATTGTATGATATTGCCGCTTCTCCTTTAGGAACAGGCAATTGAAGCCGCCCGCCAAATTCCGGATAGTTGACATTGGTTTTCACATATTCTAATCCTTTAGGATTTTTATTACCATACAAACCCCAAAGCCAAATATTGGCATTGTTTAAAAAATAATACCTGCCCAAAGCTGCCCAAACCCCATCGGTAAGTTGCAACGGATCGCGCGGATCAACCTGGTCGAACCATCTTAAAGCCCTGAGCATAGTAGCAGAACCAAAATTAATTTTCTGCAAACCCAGGCGAACTTCGACCTGTTCGGTTGAGTACCTTCCCCACATCCTGTACGGATTTAAATCTCCATCAACATATGCTGAATCAAAAAAATGAATACCTGCATCGCCATACACATTTGCTGAAACCTCAAAATCAATCAGTTTGTTTTCCGGTAATTGAATTTCATAATTTAGCTGTGGAATGTATCTGCCACCAAGATATAACGGATATGGGTTTTGAGGGTTAAAATGTGCCCACGACGAAAGTTGTCCCTTAAATGTTATGGAATCCTTTAATGCAGGAATACTATCCTGACATTCTGATTTTGAAAACCAAAAAATTAAAATAACTCCAACTATATAGATATATTTTTTCATTTCTGAGGCAATAATCCATAAAACAGAAAATTCATAGCTTCCATTATCAGGTCTTGCGGATAATCATATTTAGAAACCAATTGTTTATCAACAAACATTTGTAACATTTGGTTCGTATAGTAAAGAATGAAATCAATCTTAATATCTTTTCTTATCAATCCCTTTTTTTGAGAGTCTGTTAAGAAATCGACAAATAACCCAAGAGACTTCTGTTTTTGTTTTTCAATTACTTTTAGCAATCCCATGTCAGGATTCTTATAGATGTCTGATATAAACTCTATACTGATATCCTTTGTCCCTTCCAGTTTTAAGATGAACATTTGTTTTACCTTTTCAGTAAAAGAGAGGTCTCCGTGTACTACCTGATCAAATTTTTCTAACGATTCTCCAATCTCAACCTTCAATATGATTTTAGCAAATTCAATTTTATTGGGAAAAAACTTATAAAAGGTCATTTTACTTACTCCTGCCTCCTGGCATATCTCTTCAACGGTTACCCGCTTTATCCCATATTTCCAGAGCAGTTCTTTACCCGTTTTAAATATATCCTGATACTTACCGGTTTTTTTTGTTTTGTTCATAATTATACTTTTACAATGCAAATATACGTTATTTGTTTTAATATACCAAATTAGTACACTATTTTTTCACTGTTCAGTGACTTAAGTTTGGAATGAGTGAAGGAGTAAATTAGTGAATGAGTAAATGGTAAAAATGAGACTACTAATCAGTCGGCAGTCGGCAGTCCACAGCCGGCATTCCAAACTATTTATGCTGAACGTAGTCGAAGCGAAGACACTGAATAGTTACAAAAAAAGAATGCAGGAAAAATATTTTTGCATATGGATATTATT
>JAUWPX010000093.1 GCA_030611395.1 Bacteroidota bacterium
ATTTCAAAGATATCGAAAAGGTTGATAAATACCTTTACAATAACGAACTCTCGGATAAAAGGAAGTTTTATTGGAAATATTACAAACCTCTGGTTACTAATATTCTTAATGATTATTACCTCGAATTGAAAGAAGAATAAAATTTTTTATGATACATTGTAACCTATCCTTACCGGGATAGGTTTTTTTTTATTTTCTTAATAAATGAGAATTATCAGTAAACTTATTCTTCATTTGATGGGATGGCAATTGTTTGGGCAAAAGCCTGATCTGGGAAAATTTATTATTATTGTTGCACCTCATACAAGTAACTGGGATTTTTTCATAGGAGGATTATACTTGAATGCAAGGGGGATAAAATCAAAAGTTCTTATTAAAAAGGAAGTATTTTTTTTCCCGCTTGGTTTGATATTCAAAATGATAGGAGGTATTCCTGTTGATCGTTATAAAAGAAATAATATTTCAGAGCAAATGGTAGATCTATTCAATCGATCGAAAAAGATGATTCTTATCATAACTCCGGAAGGAACACGAAAAAAAGTCAGTAATTGGAAAAAGGGTTTTCACCGTATTGCAAAACAAGCAAATATCCCTGTAATCCTTGCGTTTATTGATTACGGCAGAAAAACCGTAGGAATTAACAAAGTTTTTGAGTTAACTGATGATATTGATGCTGATATGATAAGATTAAAGAAATATTATAAAAATATAATACCAAAATACCCCCGTAAATTCTCAGAAAGTACAGATAATGATTGATGAGTTGCCCCCTCGCTCAGTCGCCTCGTTGCTCTTCATTCTTCCTCAAGGCATCATACAATACTTCCACAGGATGGTAAGCTGTTCGTTTAGTTCCGTCTTTTATCTGGTGCCGGCAGCTTGTTCCCGGTGCTGCAATAATTGTTTTTTCAGAAGCTTCCCTGATAGCAGGAAATAAAACCAGTTCTCCGATTTTCATACTTAAATCGTAATGTTCTTTTTCATATCCGAACGAACCTGCCATGCCACAGCAACCCGATGAAATCTCTTCAACAGTGTAATTTTTTGGTAAAGACAATAATTTAATTGTAGCTTCAGTTGAAGCAATTGATTTTTGCTGGCAATGACCATGCAATTTTATATGCTGTTTGTTCTCGGTAAAGGTTTCAGATTTAATATGTCCTTTTTCCATTTCCCTGATCAGGAATTCATCAATCATAAAGGTGTTATTAGCAATTTGTTGTGCTGTTTGCTTATCCTTACCGCGCAGTAAATCAGGATATTCGTCACGAAAACTCAGAATCGCTGAAGGCTCAATTCCTATCAAAGGTTTTGCTTCAGTTATTAACGGACCAAAAATTTCAATATTTTTCTCAGCAAGACAACGGGCTTTACGTATTAAACCTTTGGAGATATAAGCTCTTCCACTTTCGGCATGTGATTGTGTTTCAATTTTATAACCTAATCTTATCAATAAACGGATTGTTTTAATACCGATGGATGCATCGTTATAATTGGTAAATTCATCAATGAACAGGTAGACAGTACCGGTTTTTGGATTTTCAGGATTAATTTTATGAAGGGTTTGCCGCACCCATTTCCTAAGTGTTGTAGTGTTTATCGCGGGTATTGATCGCTTTACAGCAAATTTAAGGATCTTTTTTATTGGAAATGATAAAACCTTGCTTTTTGCGAAGAGATTAAATAATGCAGGAAAGAAAGCTCCTATACGGTTGATTTTTGAAATATTGGCAATAACTCTTGTTCTAATTGGAATACCATGGTCGTCGTAGTAATGTTGCAGAAATTCCGCTTTCATTTTTGCTATGTCAACACTTGACGGGCATTCCGATTTACACCCTTTACAGGAAAGGCACAGATCAAGAATTCCGTATAGTTCTTTGTGATCAAATGGTTTTTCCTGACCTTGTAAACTTAGTAATTCCCGTAACAGATTAGCACGTGCTCTGGTAGAAGCATACTCATCACGAGTTGCCATGTAACTTGGGCACATTGTTCCACCGGTTTTTTCCGTTTTCCTGCAATCGCCCGAGCCATTGCATTTCTCAGCTGCCCTGACAATTCCGCCAACATCCGAAAAGTCAAATATGGTTTCTATATCAGGTGTAACCTGACCGGAAGTATAGCGCAGACAGGTATTCATTATTGGAGTGTCTACTATTTTTCCGGGATTTAAGATGTTTAGAGGATCCCAGCTTTTTTTCACCTCTTTTAATAATTCATAGTTCCGGTTACCCAGAATTATTGGTATAAATTCTCCCCGAAGCCGTCCATCACCATGTTCCCCGCTCATTGATCCGTGATATTTCTTAACCAGCCTGGCAACTTCAAGTCCCAATGTCCTGAAAAGTTCAACATCATCAGGATCTTTTAGATTTAGTATGGGACGCAGATGAATCTCCCCTGATCCAATGTGGGCATAGTAAACACATTCTTTATTATACTTATCCAAAATATCTTTCAGCTCATCCATGTAATCAGGCAACATATTTACATTTACTGCTGTATCTTCAATTAGTGAGACTGGTTTTGCATCTCCTTTCATATTGGATAAAACTCCAAGTCCTGCTTTCCTCAGATCCCAGACTTTATCAACGTCAGGTGGAAAAATAAGGGGAAAATAATAACCATAACCCTCTTTTTGCATATCTTCTTCAAGATCCTTTGCAATTTGTTTTATCTCATCACGAGTTTCACTGGCAAATTCTATTATAAGAATAGCAGCTGGTTTCCCTTCAATAAAAAACCGGTTCCTTTGTTGTTCTATATTACTTTTTGTTAATTCCAGCACTATACTGTCCATCATCTCTACAGCTCCGGGTTTATGCTTCAGGGCAATCAGGTTTGCCAAAAAAGCTTCCTCAAGGGTTTTGAAATGAACGCAAACTAATCCTGTCACTGCAGGAGGGAGATCAACCAGGTTTAATTTTATCTCGGTTGTAAAAGCCAGTGTGCCTTCCGATCCGGCAAGTAACCTGGAAAAGTTAAAAGGTTTTTTTTCATCTGGAGTAAATACATCTGATTTCAGCAAAAGATCAAGTGCATAACCCGTATTTCGTCGTGGAATAACCGGATCAGGATAATCAGCGCGGATAGATTCCTTGTTTGATTCATTTGTAAGTATCTTACGGATAGATCTGTAAATATCATTTTCAAGCGATTCTCCTGTACATTTATTCTCAAACTCTTTCGTAGTAAGATTACTGAATCCGGCTTCTGAGCCATCGCTTAAAATAGTGGATACTTCAAGTGTATGATCCCTTGTGCTGCCATAAAGTATGGAATGTGCTCCACATGCATTGTTACCTAACATCCCACCCATCATACAGCGGTTCGAAGTTGAAGTTTCAGGACCAAAGAACAGTCCAAATGGTTTAAGATACTGGTTGAGTTCATCAAGTATGACACCCGGCTCCACACGTACCCATTTTTCTGCCTTGTTAACTTCAATAATCCTGTTCATGTAACGTGAAACATCTACAATAAGTCCTTCTGATACTACCTGACCGGCCAGAGAGGTTCCTGCAGTTCTTGGTGTTATTGGTATTTTATTTTCACGCGACCAGATAATTATGTTGCGAATGTCATTTTTGTGCTTAGGCAAAGCTATAGCAAGCGGTTTTTGACGATAAGCCGAAGCATCAGTAGCATATATCAAACGACTAACTTCATCGTAAAGTAAATCTCCATCCAGTAACCCGGCAAGGGTTTCAAGCTGGCTGGTTAAAATTGCAGGGTCCATATAGTAAAAATTTCTGCTAAAATAACAAATCAATTACTGAGGATAAAATTAAAATTAACAGAATAATTATAATTTGTCTTTTGCCTTGACAATATGACAATAGTGATAATGAAATAATTAGAAAAACAGGCAATTTTGATTAACTTTGTAGTTCACTAGCAATTCTAATTTAAAATGCTGATATACAATGGAATTACTTAAAGCAATAAAGGAAAAAGCGAAAAAAAATAATAAAAAGATTGTATTACCGGAAGGTACAGAAGAAAGAACATTGAAAGCTGCAGATATCCTTATTAAAGAAAAAATTGCCAACATAATTCTTCTTGGGAAAAGGGAAGACATTGAAAGTTCCGCAGAACAATTCGGGTTAAAAAATATTAAGAATGCAACAATTATTGATCCGGTAAGCCACTCAAGGAAACTTGAGTATGTCGATTTAATGGTTGAGTTGAGAAAGCATAAAGGTCTTACGCGTGATGATGCATTTAAGCTAATTGAAGACCCACTTTATCTTGCTACGCTAATGATCAAGAATGGAGATGCCGATGGTGAGGTTGCCGGCGCAAGAAATGCCACTTCGGATGTGTTAAGACCTGCTTTTCAGTACGTTAAGACTCTGCCTGGCATAAGTGTTGTATCCGGGGCCTTTTTTTTGTTCTTTAAAGATAAAACCTTTGGCGAAAATGGGATACTTATTTTTGCCGACTGTGCAGTTCATCCTGATCCTACAGATAAAGAACTTGCTGAAATTGCTGTTGCCACTGCAAATACTACCAGGGCAATAGCCGGATTCGAACCGAGAGTTGCAATGCTTAGCTTCTCTACCAAGGGTAGTGCAAAACATGAAATGGTTGATAAAGTTGTTGAAGCTACCCGTATTGCACGTATTATGGATCCTTCATTAAAAATTGACGGTGAAATGCAGGCAGATGCTGCAATTATTGAATCAATTGGCAAAAAGAAGGCTCCGGGTAGTGAAATTGCAGGCAAAGCCAATGTGCTTATCTTTCCAACCATGGAAGCAGGAAATATTGCATATAAACTTGTGCAGCGTCTTGCACATGCTGAAGCTGTAGGACCGGTATTGCAGGGTATGGCTGCTCCAATTAACGATCTCTCAAGGGGATGTTCAGTTAGTGATATTGTAAACTTAGTTGCTATTACAGCCAACCAGGCAGATGCCATTAAAAAATAGAATAACATGAAAACAGAAGTACTTGAAGATTATGCATTAGAAAAACGAGCCAGGCAAAAGGGGAGTCTGAAAAAAGTAGGTATAATTGGTGCCGGTACTATGGGGCAGGATATTGCAGTAATTATTAGTAAGCAAGGCATAGATGTTGTATTTATTGACCTTACCGAGAAAAGAGTTAAAGAAATTTTTAATGAAATATCCCGCCGTCTTGATGAAATAATTAGTAAATGGGGTATGACAAAAAGTGAGAAGCGGGCAATTATTTCAAGAATAACCGGATCAATTGATTATAACGATATCAGTGATTGTGATTTGGTAATTGAATCCATTAATACAAAAAAAGCCGGCACTAGCAGGGAACTCAGGAAAAATGTATTCAAGAAAATTGAATCAGTAGTATCAAGAGAAACAATTCTTGCATCCAATACATCAACAATGATGATCTCTGATTTGGCTGAGGTGCTGGATTATCCTGACAGGGCTGTAGGTTTGCATTTTATTACTCCGGCAATAACTGTTAATGTTGTTGAAGTGGTAAATGGAGTAAAGACAAGCGATAAATCATATGAATTTGTTGTAAAGTTTGCCAAACTTATCGGGAAGACGCCGATTATTGTACATGAATCTCCCGGCAATATTAGTACACGTCTTATTGCAACACTTGTCAACGAAGCATGTGAAACCCTGATGGAAGGCATTGCTTTTATTACATGTATTGATACAACTATGAAAAAAGGATATGGTATGCAGTTTGGTCCTTTTGAGATGGCCGACCGGATTGGTCTGGATAAAATGGTTAAATGGATGGAAAATCTCTATGAAGAGTTTGGGGATCAGAAATTCAAGCCAAATCCGATTCTGAAACGTCTGGTTAGATATGGTTTCTTTGGAAAAACCTCAGGTTCAGGATTTTATGTTTACAAGAATGGATTGGCTACTACAGAAGCTATTACTTATCCCGAGATTAAATCCCGACATGAATATTAATCAGAATTAGTAAATGAACTTAATATGAAAATAATAGTACTGAATTGTGGCAGTTCTTCTATAAAATATCAGTTATTCGATATGGATAATGAAAAGGTGTTTGCAAAAGGAATTGTTGATAAAATTGGTTTGCATGGATCATCAATCACAAACGAAAGGAATGATGGTGATAAAGTTAAACTTGAGGGTGAAATTATTGATCACCAACAAGGAGTAGAATATATTTTGGGCGTTCTGTTAAGCAAAAAGCATGGTAGTATCAGTAATCTTAGTGAAATTGATGCTATTGGCCACAGAGTTGTTCATGGGGGTGAGAAATTTAGTTCAAGTATTTTTATTACAGATGAAGTAATTAAACAGATGGAGAATTATATTGACCTGGCACCTCTT
>JAUWPX010000011.1 GCA_030611395.1 Bacteroidota bacterium
GTGCTGAAATCTGTTCCGAATTTTCAGCCTGCAATTCGCCTGTTGTTGTAACTACAATTTCAAAATCCCCCCTTTTAACCTCTACTTCGAGTTGTGTTATATCTTCACCACTTGATATCTTATTAAAAATGACAACTGAAATAATCAAAACTACAATTGCACTAATAGAAATATAAATAAGCTTTTTCATACGTATTAATAGATTAAACTGTGATTAATGAAATTTTAGATTTATGTACGAATATAAGAAAATGATTCAATTAGTTTCTTTTTATTTAACAATTTTTAACAACCCTATAGAATGTATTTGACAATTGGAAAACGCGTTTTATTCCCAAAAAGATAGAATAATTACATTTTCTTATCGATCCGGTTCATCAACATATCTGATATCTCCCGGGCATCCCCTGATGTTTTACCTTCAGCAATTAATCTTATAATTGGCTCGGTATTAGATTTTCTCAAATGAACCCATCCGTTGGAAAAGTTAATTCTGACTCCATCAATTAGATTTATGGGAAATTCCTTGTACTCAGAACTAACCTCTTCTAATAACCGGTCAACATTTATTTCAGGTGTTAATTGTATCTTTCTTTTTATAATATGGTAATCCGGATAAATGGCCCTCAGGGCTGAACATGATTTTCCTGACTTTACAAGATGTGACAAGAATAAACCTATACCCACTAAAGCATCTCTGCCATAATGCAAATCAGGATATATAACCCCCCCATTTCCTTCTCCACCAATAACAGCATTTTTTTCTTTCATTACATGTACAACATTCACCTCACCAACAGCAGCAGCAAAATACTTACCCCCGTATTGTTCTGTAATATCTTTCAGAGCCAAGGTTGACGAAAGGTTAGAAACAGTATTTCCCATTTTATGATTAAGTATATAGTCTGCAACAGCAACAAGAGTATATTCTTCACCAAACATCATGCCATTTTCATCAACAATTGCAAGACGGTCAACATCAGGATCAACTACAAATCCAAGGTCACTTCCTGTTTCTTTTACTTTCTCAGAGATGGCAGTCAGGTTTTCCGGCACCGGCTCAGGGTTATGAGGAAATATCCCTGTTGGGGAACAATACAATTCAACAACTTCTTTTACACCAAGAGCTTCTAATAATTCAGGTATCACAATGCCTCCAACAGAATTAACACAATCAACAACTATTTTTAGTCCGGCGTTTCTTATCAATTCCCGGTCAACAAGATCAAGCTCCAGAATCTTGTTTATATGGAAATTATTATAATTGTTTGTAGTAATTTTTCCCAACTTATCAGCCTGAGAAAACTCAAATTTTTCTTTATCTGCAATATATAAAACTTCCTCCCCATCCTGCGCTGTAATAAACTCACCCTTATTATTTAATAGCTTTAGTGCATTCCACTGTCCCGGGTTATGGCTGGCGGTAAGGATAATTCCTCCATCCGCATTTTCCGCCTGAACGGCCAGTTCAACAGTCGGGGTTGTTGCGAGACCAATATTTACTACATCTATCCCCAGCGCAATCAACGTTCCGTTAACCACATGGTTAACCATCTCTCCCGATACCCTGGCATCTCTGCCTACAACCATCTTTATTCTTTTGTTATCAGATCTCTTAGTTATCCAGGTGCCGAAAGCGGCAGTAAACTTTACAATATCCAATGGACTTAATCCCTCACCGGATTTCCCTCCTATTGTTCCTCGAATTCCCGAGATGGATTTTATCAATGTCATATTCCTGTTTCTAATTAAAAATATTCCTTGACAACTTCATTAAATAATTAATTTCTGCAAAAGTACTATCTTTGTACAATAAATTATATATCCGGCAACAACTTAATGAAAACAATCAGGCATAATACCGCGAATGACGGTCAAAAACGACCATCTGAAAAGCAAAAAGGAAATGTAAAATACTCCGAAAAAGATACAACTACCAGATTAAATAAATATATAGCTAATACAGGATTATGTTCACGCCGTGATGCAGATGAATTAATAAAGAGAGGGAAAATTTCAGTAAATGGGAAAATTGTTACTGAAATGGGCATAAAAGTTGATCGAAATGATATAGTAAAATACAAGGGGGGAAAACTGCGTGAAGAGAGCAAAGTATACATCCTGTTAAACAAACCCAGGGATTATATTACTACAATGGATGATCCCCAAAACAGAAAAACGGTTTATGATCTGGTAAAAAAAGCATGTCCGGAACGTGTATATCCGGTGGGAAGGCTCGACAGAAATACTACGGGTGTATTACTGCTAACCAATGATGGCGAACTGACAAAAGTATTATCACACCCCAGATATAATAAGAAAAAGATCTATCACGCGTTTCTCGATAAAGATTTAACCGGTAATGACATGGATAAAATTGTTGAAGGGCTTACACTGGATGACGGGCTAGTTCATGTTGATGCTATCACTTATCCACAAATTGATGACAAAAAACAAGTTGGTCTGGAGATCCATTCGGGAAAAAACCGGATAGTAAGAAGAATATTTGAGCACCTCGGGTACAAAATTGAAAAGCTTGACCGCGTGTATTTTGCAGGACTTACTAAAAAGAATCTGTCACGAGGCAAGTGGAAGTTTTTATCACAGAAAGAAATAGCCATGCTAAAAATGGGGTCATATAAGTAGGAAAAATGGTACATAAAGCAGGCTTTGTAAATATTCTGGGTAATCCCAATGTTGGCAAATCAACAATTATGAATGCCCTCGTTGGTGAGAGATTGTCAATAATTACATCTAAAGCCCAAACAACAAGGCACAGAATTCTCGGTATTGTAAACACCAGGGACTATCAACTGATCTACTCTGATACTCCCGGAATTCTGAATCCACAATATGAAATGCAGAAAACCATGATGAAATCGGTAAAAACTGCTCTTACTGATGCTGATATTATTCTGTATGTGACTGATGTAGTTGAAAAACCGGACAAGAATTCAGAGTACCTTAATAAAGTTAGCAATACAGATGTTCCGATTTTACTACTTATCAATAAAATTGACCTTACAAAACAGGAGAAGCTTGAAACACTGGTTGCCACATGGAAGAACCTGCTTCCGGATGCTGAAATTATTCCTTTATCTGCAAAGGCAAATTTTAATCTGGACTATTTACTTAAGCGTATTTTGCACTTTCTTCCTGAGAATCCCCCCTACTATCCTAAAGATCAGCTTACAGACCGTGCGGAGAGATTTTTTGTATCCGAGATCATTCGAGGAACCATTCTTGAAAAATACAAACAAGAAATACCATACTCAATTGAAATTCAGGTAGAAAGCTTTATTGAAGAAGAGAACATCATTAAAATACGTTCTGTGATTTATGTTCTTCGCGACAGCCAGAAGGGTATTATTATCGGACATAAAGGAGAGGCTCTGAAGATAGTTGGAACTGAGTCCAGGAAAGAAATTGAATCATTCCTGGGTAAAAAGGTATATTTGGAACTATTTGTTAAAGTAAACAAGAATTGGAGAGATACTCCAGGAAAACTAAAACAATTTGGTTATTAATACGAAGCAATTTTAATATAATCGGCAGTCCACAGTCAACAGTCCACAAAAAATTAAATACCAATCAAACAATTACGACACATCTAAATATAATAAAATGAATAATATTGTCGCAATAGTTGGAAGACCTAATGTCGGAAAATCTACTCTTTTCAACCGGTTGATTGGAATGAAAAAGGCTATTGTAGATGAAAAAAGCGGTGTAACACGTGACCGTCATTATGGTAAATCTGAATGGAATGGTAAAAGCTTTCATGTAATTGATACAGGAGGGTATGTTGTAAACTCTGAAGATATTTTTGAAGGAGAGATTAAAAAACAGGTTATTTTTGCTATTGAAGAATCAGATATTATCCTTTTTATAGTGGATGTAATCAACGGTATTACTGATTTTGATGATAATATTGCAAATCTACTGCGTAAAACCAGGAAAAAAGTAATTCTGGTAGTAAACAAAGTGGACAACAATCAAAGACGATATGAAGCCAATGAGTTTTACAAGTTGGGAATGGGAGATCCATTCTCCATTTCATCAATAAATGGTTCAGGAACAGGTGAACTTCTTGATACTCTGGTAGAAAATTTCACACTCAAAGAAGAAAAACCGGAGGATGATCTCGCGAAGTTTGCAATTGTAGGCAGACCAAATGTTGGCAAATCGTCACTTCTAAACTCTTTGATTGGAGAAGAAAGAAATATTGTTACACCTGAAGCCGGTACAACCCGCGATTCAATATTTATCCGTTATCGAAAATATAACCACGACTTTTACCTGGTTGACACGGCAGGAATACGAAAAAAAGGGAAAGTAACAGAAGATCTTGAGTTTTATTCTGTTCTGAGAGCAATCAGGGCAATTGAAAACTCTGATGTTTGCCTGGTAATGCTTGACGCTACACGCGGTCTTGAATCACAGGATTTGAATATTGTTAACCTGGCAAATAAGAATCATAAAGGAATAGTAATTCTTGTTAATAAGTGGGATCTTATTGAAAAAGACACCCATTCAGCATTAAAGTTTGAAAAAACGATTAAACAAAAACTTGAACCCTTTTCAGACATTCCCATTCTTTTTATCTCTGCCATTAACAGGCAGAGAATATACAAGGTTCTGGAGTTAGCATTGATAGTATTTGAAAAACGAAAACAAAAAATCCCAACCTCCCGGTTAAATAACATTCTTCTTAAAGCTATTGAAAAACATCCCCCGCCTGCTGCAAGAGGAAGATACATCAAAATAAAATATATCACTCAACTTCCAACGCATGCCCCTTCATTTGTTTTCTTTAGTAATTTTCCGGATTTGATAAAAGAACCATACGGGAGGTATCTTGAAAACAGGATCAGGGAGAATTTCGACTTTTCAGGTGTTCCTATTCAGATTTTTTTTAGGAAAAAATAGTTTTTTTACTGTAAATTTGCAATAATGAAACCATTCGTTAAAATACTAATCCTTATTATCACTGTATTATTGAGTGGTTTGTCTTGTCAGAAGATTGAATCTCTCCCTGAAATCCCATCAATTTCATTCAAAAGTTTTATACTTATTGATACAACTGATGTTCTGGGTAATGAAGGGAAAATAGGCGAATTGACTTTTGATTTTGAAGATGGTGACGGGGATATCGGGCTCACACAACCAGATAATCTGTCAGCCGATTCTTCCAATTTCAACCTGTTTTTTACTTTATTTAGTAAAACCGATGGCGAATTCATAGAAGTATCTGAGGATGATCTTGAAACCCCTCTGAATTACAGGATTCCTTATATAAAAAAAGAGGGGCAGAACAAGGCTCTTAAAGGAGAAATCCAGATCGATTTTATTTATCTTCTGTTTGAATATGATACTATTAAATACAGCTTTTTTATAGTTGACCGGGCTTTGCATAAAAGCAATATTGAAACAACTCCGGAAATTGCAATATTTCAATAATTTATTCGGGGAAAATCGTTAACATCAAACCCGGATCCCCATGAACAGTACATCGTCAACTTGCCACACGTCACTTTTCCAAAGCTCAAAGTTATTCTTAATGTACTCATACTGTTCAGACATGGGTTTTTTATGGATACTATCAAGCATATTCTTAAGTCTTACCATTTTAAATTTCTTCCCCATTGGTCCCCCGAATTGATCAGGATAGCCGTCAGAAAACATATAAATTGTATCGCCTTCCGATAATTGAAACTCCTGATTATCAAATATCTTTTCTTCGAGAATTTCACCACCTATTGAACTTCTGTTACCCCTGATATAGTATTGCTCACCTTTCATATATAGAATTACGGGGCGCATGGCAGAACAAAAACGCAAATAATTAGTTTTCAGATTAATTTCACAAACTACCATATCCATACCATCCTGTGATCCTTCAGAATCAATGTTCTGAGTAAGAGTATAAGTAATCTCCTTATCAAGCAGATGCATAATTTGTGATGGAGAATCTACTTCATCACGGTTTACAATATCTTTGATAAGTGTTGACCCGATCATTGACATAAACGCCCCCGGTACGCCATGACCCGTTGAATCTGCACAGACAATAATTACTCTGTCATCATCTGTTTTATCGAACCAGTAAAAATCACCACTTACAATATCCCTTGGTTTGTAAAACATAAACCAGCCTGAAAAATTATCTTCCAATAATCTTACTGAGGGGAGTATACTGGATTGTATCCGCTGAGCATAATTTATGCTATCTGTAATTTCTCTGTTCTTTTCTTCAATCTCATCCTTTTGCTCAACTACTTCCTTAGTACGTTCATCAAGGCTTTTCTCAAGAAATGCCTGAAACTTTTTTTGATTACGCTCGCGTATTTTTATAAAAACGATCATTCCAAACACAAAAAATGCAGCTGCAGAAAAAATAAACCACCATGTTTTCCAGAAAGGTTTCTTAATTAAAAACTGAAAGGATAATGGTATTTCAGTAGTTTGACCCTCTGAATTGAATGACCGTAGTTTAAAAGTATAGTTGCCATCTTCAATCCTTGGATAAGCCACATATGAAGTTGTAACTCTTTCAGTCCAGTCAGGATCATAATTTTCTAATTTATGCCGATATGTTACCTTCTCAGGATCCCTAAAGCTTACTCCGATAAAATCTATATTAATCTTGTATTTATTATATGGTAATACAATCTTTTTTTTCCAATCCATTTCCCTGTCATTAAACCTGACAGAATAAATATTGTTTACAGGCGGGCAGAGACTTTTTTGATCATCTTTAGAACTATATTTTATTAAACCGTTGTTTGTGCCAAAAAGTACAGATCCGGAAGGATCAAAAAAAATTGAATTTAAATTACAACCGGCTACAATACCAATTTCCTGTCCATAGGTATGAATATCCAGGCTATCCGCAGAAATTTTACTGAATCCTTTCCTGTGACCAACCCAAATATTATTCTCATCGTCACAAAGAATACTATAGCAATAATCTGATTTAAGTCCGCTGGAAACCCTTATATTATATATTGAATCATTAGCAAAATAAAAGACTCCGCTACCATAAGTTGCTGCCCAAAAATAGTTGTTTTGATCTTGTACGATTGAATTAAATTCATTTCTCCCGTAACTACCTATCTCCCTGCTACTTCTTATTTGTCCTTCCTTTGATATAAAAAAGAGCTGCCTGCTGATTGTTGATATCCATGCACTTCCTTCTTTATTTAAGAATATGTGATTTATTGAATTATGTGGCAGTCCGTCACTGGTAGTAAAGTGCTGCTTTTGGATTCCTTCTAAAAAAAGAAAAACACCATATCTTGTAGCTATCCAGGTTTTATCACCGGATCCTGTTATATAATTAATCGAATTCTCAAGGTCATTTCCTGAGTAAAAGATCCTGCGTATACTACCGGTTTTGTAATTCCTCAGGTATACACCATTATTACCGGTCCCTATCCAAATATCACCTTTGTAATCAATATACAAAGTTTTAATCCTGTCATTATTGAAATATTTTGATGAAGGGAAAAATTCCTCTACTCTGCCATCACTGGTTTTTATAATACCCATATCAGTACCAAGCCAATATGATCCCTGAAACTGATCAATTGAAGTTATGTTATTGCCATACTTACTTTCATCAAATTCGTAAAAAGTAAACGCCTCATTCGCTAATCTTGCAATCCCGCTTCCATAGGTGCCAATCCAGATACTACCTTCTTTATCCTGAAAAACATTTTTTACATCATTACTAATCATCCCATTCAAGGTATTATAAGTCTGCTTTTTAACAAAATCCTTCCGGTCATATGAATAAACCAGCTTTATCACACCATCCCTAAAGGTACTTATCCATATATTGCCTTCAATATCTTCAAAAAGTGATTGAATGTTCAGTCCGTCAAGACCAAAAGAAGCATTTGCTTTTGTTACCGGGTAAGACCCGGGATCTTTTACATTCAGTGTAATAATATATATACCCTGGTACTCAGTAGCAATCCAGATTTTTGTATTGTCCCGGCTTTTTAATATTGATTGGATTTTCGTTGGTGGTATTTGTTCAATAACAGAAGAAAAAGATAATGAGTCAATATCTTTATGCAAGCGATAAATTTTCAATCCATTATTTGTACCAATAAGAAAAAGATATTCACTTAACTGCTCAATTGAATAAACCAGTTTATCATCAATATTTAGTCGTTTTGTTTGAATCTGGTCAGAAGCATTAACTCGTATAATACCATTACTCTGCGTAGCAATATATAAAAGGCTGTCATCTGATTCAATTATATCATTGATCCTGTTTTTTTGACCATCCTCAATACTAACCGGAATAAAATCCGAACCATCATAAATAGAAAGACTTCCATCAATATGACCGAACCAAATATTCCCCTGCCGGTCCTTGTAGCTTAAAACAACGGAACTTTTGGTAAGACTATCAGTGAGAAAATCATCACGAAATTCAAATCCATCAAACCGGCATAAACCCGCTCCGGTTCCAATCCATAAATAGCCGTTATTATCCTGATTTATTGAATAAATATAACGATCACAAATCCCCTCTTCTAAACCAAATTCATCAAACTTGAATGTCTGTGAACCAACTTCGCCTGAAAACGATACCAGCAAACAGGCAAAAAGCAGCTTTAAAAATAAATTTGAAGGATTATTCATGTCTTATCCTGTTCCGGCTATTTTTCAATTTTTCGTATTTTAATGTCGTATTTATACTTTGGCACACCACCAATCGGGATAGTAAAAAACTTTAACAACTCACCATAGTTGTTCCTTACTGATATTACAACATTATTATTTATTACCACGAAAGGAACTTTCCGCTTAATAAACTGGAAATCAAGCGATTTACCAATTTCTTCCTCCATAATATTAAATTCTTCTTCTGCCCACTCATCATCTCCGGATACATTAACTGTCTGCCCTTTTCTGACAACTGAAACAATTCTAATCCAACCATCATTATCCCAGTCAAAATTCTCTTGCTTTACAGATAAACAATCATCATCAATAAAAGGATATATATGTGAAATGTTATCGGCTGTATTCCACATCCTGAATGAGTATTCATAGGTAAATGCATTAGCTCCTTCAACATCAATATTTTCATCAAAAGAAGTACTTAGAAAATACCTGTATAAGTTTCCATCATCACCCCCCTTCCCTTCTGTTATGATCTTAAAGATATGTCCCTGATATCTTTGAGTATATTCTCCTTCAGATGGGTTAAACGGTCCAAAAGTATACCAATTATTATCATAGTAGTTATCTTCTCCGAATGTTTTTGTTGCAAGCAGAGTGCCACTCCTGTAATTTCCTGAAGGTTGTGTTTCCCGGGCATCAGGGTCAGAATAAGCTCCTTTTCCCCCATAAATTGAATATTCCATTTCCGTATCCCAAAAACCGTTAATTTCGTCAATTTCACCTCCAATATCCGGATCAAAAACACGAATATAGACAGGGTCGGTAAACTCTTCAGGAATTACAAAAAAGAATGTCTGGCTAAAATCATCATCACCCCACGAAGTTTCTCTTTTACCTCCACCTCCAAATGTCATAAGGTAAGGTATGTTCTCATCACGTGCAGGGACCGGCTGTCCCATTAAATCCGGCATCAATAATCCCAGGAAAACTAAAACTAAATAAACTATCTTCATCGCAAATCTTTAAAAATCATATACTCTTCACTACTAAAATAATGCCAATTCTTATATGTAGTTCAAATCAAAAAACAAAAATAGGCAATAAATAATTAATAAATAAAAAATGTGTAATGACTCATTTTCTTCAATTCCTGTTTTTATTCCCAGACTTAAATGGGTGGTTTTTCAAGGACAACAATATTCTTGCATCCACATTCCGTTCTTGTTTGTCCATCCTTATCAGGTGTGCTTATTACCTTTAGTTGAACATTATAGATCCCTGGTGCAAGAAACAGGTTGCTTACTTTAGAAGATACACCTACATTACCATCATTAAAATTCCATTGATATTCTGCAATTTCAAAACTGGTGAAATTTGTTTCAGTTCCATCAAATTTCACTTCGTCACCTACATAGCATGTGTCTAAGGAATTAAACATTACCTGTTCAACTTTATCAACCTGAATCGGATATGCTGCTTCATTATATTTCACTTCCCTGGTAAGTGAATCAATAACATTCAATTGTACCATATATACTCCCGGATTTTCATAACAATGCTCAACCTTTATCCCCCGCTTCTTTGTTCCATCTCCCAGGTCCCATTCGTAAATAAATGGTAATGTATCGAGCCTTGTTGCTCCTTCTTCAGTTATTTCATAACAATAACTGATTTTCTCTATTAACTGGCAATCAGGATATCTGGGTATCATTGAAATAAATCTAAAAATATCATCCGTACGCCCCCTGTTTGACGAGAAAAAACCGGTCTCAAATAAACCGTCAGCAACATATGCGAAATCATCCGCCGGGGAATTAAAAGGGGCAGCTAATTGAACAGGTTCTATCCATTTACCATCAACAAACTGTGAATAATAAATATCTAAACCACCTAATGAAGATTTTCGGTCAGATGCAAAATATACCCTTCCGCTCTCATGTACAAAAGGATACAATTCAGAACCATCACTGTTCACTGCCAATCCAAGATTCTCGGGTTTAGTCCATTCTCCATTTTCTTTTAATGAATAATAAATATCAGATTTACCCTGCCCACCAGGCATGTTTGATGCAAAAAATAATTGATTACCGTCCCTGCTAATAGTTGGATGAGCTATATTATAGTCAGGGTCATTGTATTTAAATGGTTTGATAACAGACCACTTCTCTCCTGACCGGCTTGCAGTAAAAATACCAAAATTATTCTGGCCGTCCGCCCTCCTGTTTTTCTTGTCTACGGAATAGTTACGCGTGAAGTAAATTACGGTTTCTTCCTTATTGAAGCATGCGGGACCTTCGTGGAAAATAGAAGATATATCGTCTGATAACAGAGTAGGTCTTCCCCATTTCAGACTGTCTTTTTGTTTAACATAATATATATCAAGCAGACGCTCGTTTTCAGTTGTAGTATAATTAACCAATGTTTTCCTTTTCCGGTTTGAACAAAAAATGATCCCGTCCTCAGAAATCACCGGGGCAAAATCATCGAATATTCCAGAGTTAAAAGGAAGTAGTTCAATTTTATAGTTTCCCTGTGATTGGCCCGGCAGAGCAAATCCAAAAATAAAAACTATTACACTAATATTTTTAGCAAAACTCATCTCCTAGAAATATCTCGGGTTGTTAGCATTTACCCTATACCCGAATTCGTATCTAACAACAATTTCATGTGTTCCATTATTAAAAGTATTCAGGTCTCCGGTATTATAATCATACGAATAGCCAATCTTAAACTGGTCATTAACCTGAAGCTCGACAATACCTACAAGAGTATTATCATCAATCCTCCATGATCCTCCCAGCCATAAAAAATTTTTAATAATGAAATTCCCATTCAAATCAACCTGTAATGGGGATATCTGGCTATACTTTATCAGAAATGAAGGTTTGAGCATAAATCCCTTACTAAATTGTATCAGCACTCCTGAAGTAATAAGAAAATTATACTGTTTAATATTATGGTAAATCTCATAACCATTCCTTGAACTTTTTTCCCTGTAATTTAGTAACTGTGGCACTGACACTCCCAAAAATACTTTGTCAGTATAATAATAAAACCCTGCACCAAAATTGGGTAATACATAACTTGATGAACCACTGGTAAAAACCGGATCTTCTTCCACTGTCTCAACCCTACTGTAGTCTGCATTTGAAATATGAATCCCTCCTTTTAAACCAAATGATAATCGACCGGCTCCTGCATGAATATGATAGGCATAATTAGCAAAAATACCAGTTGTGTTCTTAACACCAATACTTTCGTTAAAAGCCATTAACCCAAGAGCAACCCTGTCGCCTTTTAATGGCGCATGTGCACTGAAAGTTTCTATTTCAGGGGCTCCCTCAATACCTACCCATTGTTTACGGTATGATGAAGAAAGAGCAAAAGTGCCACGACTCCCTGTGTATCCTGGATTTAATACCATCCCATTCATCATATATTGAGAGTAAATAGGGTAGGTTTGTGAGAAAGCACTCACTGTGGTTAATAAAAACAATATTATAACCGATAGATATTTCACTTGTATATATCTCAATTTTATTTGTAAAAAAACATGTTTTTTACCATCTATCTTTTTATTATAACAAACCCACTTTCTTCTCTGGGTTTATCAGTATCATAAATATA
>JAUWPX010000380.1 GCA_030611395.1 Bacteroidota bacterium
AGTCAAATTCGCCAAGTAACGCGTAATGGGAAAGAAATTTTACTTCCGGGCATTTTTCCCTGACCTGCTCAAGCCAGTTTCGCCCAATCTTAGTCCTGTCCCTAATCTGTTTTGTAAGATCGGGTGATAATTTGGTAAGCAAAATGTAAGTTTTCATAATTACCTCCGGTTTTTGTTAGGCAAGTTACGAAAAAAAAAGGCACCCCTGCCGGGGCACATTAGATAAGTGGAACAAACCAAATGAAAATCTGGAAACAGGATAAGGGGAAAGTAGATTGTTCCCTGGCAGATGAACCTTTTTTTTAATTCTTATTCATTAATAGGAAAATGGTTAAAGCCAAACTGTGTTAATCCGTCGGTGTGCATTATCCATTTTTTACCAACCATATCATAATCATTTGTATAAGATCTGTTGTTTACATTATACATTATTTTTGTCATGCTATCATCAAAATATACCACTTTCCCAACAGGTAGGTTTAACATAAGTTTAACATGCGGAATTCTCCATTGTTCTCCACCGGGAAGCCGGTAATAGGGATCAAATATTAGTAAAGAGTCTTTTTGCTCCCAGTTGTAAATAAGGTTTTTGGCATTTTCAACTGCCGATCTGTAGGTAGAACCATTGGATCTTTTCTGAACCTCAAGTTCAATTATTTCTGAGTCTCCTTTCCTGATATCAAACTCGGGTTTTCCGAATACTTCCCTGGTGGATTTGTCAAGATAAATTCCAACATTCTCAATTTCGATATAAAATTTGTCGGATTCAACAGGTTTTTTAGAAAACTCATTAATCTTCAGGTAAAGAGTGTCTGAGGGTAAACCGGTTATCTGAAATGTGTTTTTTACCCGTGCATCCTCAGTGAAATTGATTCCCTCATAAGCTGATATTGTAAACAGGCAAATAACACTAAACAACCACAAAACAAATGCTATAAGTCCTATTGCTTTATCCCTGGCTTTGAACCTGAAAACAAGTTTAATGCCTCCGTAAGTTAAAGCAAGAAGTGGAATACAAATAGCAAGAATTAGAGCTATCATAATGAATGTAACATTATTGCCATGAGTGAATATTCCAAGCATGTCAGGGAAATAAAAGTAATCCATATCCATAAAGTCGGGTAAAAAGAATGTATGCCTGAATAAAAAGAGACTTATAAAACCGAGAAGTGTAAAAAACCCGGTGATAATGAAAACAATACCAATGATCATTAGTATTATTTTCAGAAACACAACAATCACATTCCCTATTCCGCGGAAAACATCTGAAACAGCTTCTTTTGACCGGTGGTACCCTTTGGAATCTTTTATTTTACTGAAATTATCCTTAACATTTTGATATTCTTTTTTTACCGATCGTTCAATGTTCTGAACGGTAATATTTTCGCCTCTCATTTCCAGTTTCTGGGCAGTTGTTTCGGCTTTAGGTATAACTATCCAAAGAATAAGATACATGAGCAAACCAGTGCCATACACCAAAAACAAAACAATGAATAATACCCTGAACCAGATAGGATCTATCCCGAAATATGTTCCCAGTCCGCTGCAAACACCTCCAAGGATTGAGTTATCCTGGTCTCTATAAAGTCTTTTGCCGGCTTTATATTTTACTGTAACCGGTTCTTCTTCATGCTCCCCTTCGTAATAATCTTCGGGCTCACCCATAATTTTCTTCATGTTATCAATATCCTGGATATTGATTACCTGTTTTTCATCCTTTATTTCAGACTGAAGTATTTCTGCAATTCTTGATTCAATATCTGATATAATTTCGTCACCCTCTTCCAGATGACCAAATTTTGACGTAAGGGCATTAAGATATTCCTTTAGATTGGCATATGCGTCTTCATCAATATGAAAAATAATGCCTCCGAGGTTTATTTTTATTGTCTTTTTCATTACTTCTGTTTTTCAGGGGTTTGCTTTTTGTTTCGGATAAGACCTACTGCTTTTACAAGGTCATTCCATGAATTATCAAGTTCCT
>JAUWPX010000110.1 GCA_030611395.1 Bacteroidota bacterium
ATTTGGAGGTATCTTTTTTTGATCACCGGGAATACCATAGGCCAGATAAGGAGGTAAAATAAAAATTGCTTCAGCCCCTTCATTCAACAGAAGTATCCCCTCTTCAAGTCCCGATTCAACACCTCCTGATCCGATAGCGAATTGTTTCAGACCGGACTGTTCAGATGAATAGCATACTGTACCATCCAAAAGACTTATCTCGTATTCAATAGTTGCTATTTTCCCTTTTACAGCATCAGGTCCGGCACCTTTTTTAATTATTTTATACCATAAACCAGATCTGGTAGTATCCATATCCCAACCCCTTCTTTCAACATAATTTCCGATACGTTCAACTTCTTTTTGGATAATATACCTGTTGGTACTTATTAAGGTTTCTTCATCAATTGACTTTACTTTCTCATTTTGTTCAGGCGTATCTCTAAGGCAGGAATATAAAATGACCTGAATAAGCAGGAACAAAATTCCGTATTTATAAAAACTCACTTTCATTTCAGCTCTTTTGCATATCCTGGTAAAAGTGAACGAAATAATCTAAGTGTTTCTTCCATACTGGAATACAATTCACCACCAGCTGCATTCAGATGTCCGCCACCATTAAAATGCTTTTTAGAAAAAATGTTAGTCGGGAAATCACCTTTCGATCTGAATGATATCTTAACATGATCGGGTTTCTCGATAAAAAGGGCAGAAAAACGAATACCTTTTATTGAGAGAGGATAATTAACAAACCCTTCTGTATCTCCCATAACAAAACTGTATCTCTTCAATTCATCCATTGTAAGACTGATAAATGCAGTATTATATTCCGGGATCACCTCCATTTTCTCTTTCAGTACATATCCGAGTAATCTTATCCTGTTATCTGAATAATTATCATATACAAGTCCGAAAATCTTATCCTTATTTATTCCATAACCCAGCAACTCTGCAACTCTGACATAAGTTTCAGGATCGGACGAGTTGAAACTAAAGCAGCCGGTATCTGTCATAATACCAACAAAAAGGGAAGTTGCTATCTCCTTATCGATAATGTTAGCCCCTCCAACAGATTTCATAAATTCATATAACAATTCGCAGGCTGAACTAGCCGATGTATCAGAAATTGTTATATCAGAAAAATTCTTCGGTGCGGGGTGATGGTCAATAAGAACTTTTGTGGCATCTGATCTTTCATACCATTCTTCCATTCCTTTAAGCCTGGACGGATCATTAAAATCGAGTGCAAAAATCAGATCAGCTTCAGAAAATTTATGTTCAATCAGCTCCGGCTCATTTTCAAATATCAGAATATCTTCCACTCCATTCATCCATTCAAGAAATGCCGGACTTGCATCAGGTAAAACAGCAGACACTTCATATCCCATCTTCCTGAAAAAACGAGACATTGAAAGAACTGCCCCAACAGCATCACCATCAGGATGATAATGGCTTAGTATCAGGATATTGCCTGTATTCTTAAGCTTATCCTTTAATCTGTTAACTACCTCTTTTGAAATTGTTTTCAATAGAATATTTTTTAGAACTCCAAAGATATAAATAATTGCGGTTATTCAGGGTGATGTAACTAAGGCATTATATTTTTATCCACTGATTTATTCTCAAATATTTTGAATTATTTAGTACATTAGCAACCACAAAAAAACCAACATGGCAGGAAACATTACACTCTCAATTATCAAACCATTTGCTGTAAAAAGTGGATTTATCGGACCTATTATGGCAATTATTACTGAAGCCGGATTCAGAATATCTGCGATTAAATCAGTAAAATTAACTATTGGACAAGCCGAAGAATTCTATGCTATACATAACAGCAAACCTTTTTATAATGACCTGGTTGAATTCATGTCATCCGGTCCGATTGTTGCCATAGTATTTAAAAAAGAAAATGCAGTGGAAGATTTCCGGGAACTAATAGGCAACACCGATCCGTCAAAAGCAAAAGAAGGAACAATAAGAAAAATGTTTGCCGAATCACTTCAGAAAAATGCCGTTCACGGATCAGACAGTGATGAAAATGCAATAATTGAAAGTGATTTCTTTTTTGCTAAAAAAGACAGGTTTTAATACGCTCCCTTCGGTCGCGTAAGATGCTTTTCGGCTTTACCTCAGCGTCATTCACAATCGCTTGACTATTGTCTGACTATCGTATGACCATTGTATGACAACTTCTACCTTAACACTATCTCCTTAACAATCTCCTCCCCTGCATTAGTGTTGATCCTTTCAATAATACTTTCACGAAACATCAAAAGTTCATTTTTCACAATTGATGAATTCATATGCAAATAGAGCTTCCCGTTTTTAATATATATCCTGTTTGTTCTGCGTGCAATGGTTTTTCCTACTAATTCTTCCCAGGAATTAACAACCTGTACCTCTTTTAGTTTCCCTTCAATCTGAGCTTCTTTCAGGTAGTCCTTGATAACCCTTGCAATTGTTTGAGTATTACTTTTACGCATATGTTACTATGTTGTTAGATGTTAGCAAATTAACACATTATTCCATTATTCCCTCTATTTCCACTATTTCTTTATTTATCCTGAACAATCTATAATCGGCAGATAACTCAGAAAGTATTTTTTCAAGCCGTGACTGGTGGGTATCTGTAATAAATATCTGTCCGAACTGATTTTCTGACACCAGTTGAATGATCTGTGTAACGCGGGATGCATCAAATTTATCAAAAACATCATCCAGTAACAGAATTGGATTAAAACCACTCACCTCTTTAATAAATTCATATTTAGCAAATTTTAATGCCACAAGATAGGTTTTTTGCTGTCCCTGCGAACCAACCCTATTTATCTGATAACCATTCAACTCAAGAACAAGATCATCTTTGTGGATACCCCTGGTTGTATATTGCAATATCCTGTCTTTATCAAGAGCATTTTTAAAAACATCACTAAAATCAGCATCATGATGGTGTGACTGGTAAACCAGACCAACCGATTCCTTTCCCAGGGCAATTGAATCATAATACTTTTGAAAAACCGGCACGAGTTTATCGATAAAATCTATTCTCTTGGTATATATTTTCTTAGAAAGAGGTATCAGTTGTTCATCCCATAATTCAAGTGATTCAGCGTCGAACATGCCTGACCTTGCAAAATCTTTCAGCAACTTATTTCTCTGTGCCAGTGCCTTATTATATTGAATAAGATCGTTAAGATAGTTCCTATCGTATTGAGAAATTACAGCATTAATAAACTTCCGTCTTTCGTCGCTTCCACCGGTAATAAGATTACTATCAGCAGGAGAGATCATAACAACCGGTAATAATCCAATATGGTCAGCCAATCGGTGATACTCTTTCTTATTTCTTTTAAACTGTTTCTTCCTGTTTCTCTTTGAACTGCAATAAATATTTTCCCGCGTGTCACCCCTTAAAAAAGCACCCTGTATAACAAAAAAATCTTCGTCGTACTTAATATTCTGACTATCAATTGAATTAAAAAAACTTTTAGAAAGTGACAGGTAGTGAATAGCATCCAGAATATTTGTCTTCCCAACACCGTTATTTCCAACAAAACAATTTATTCTTGCCGAGAATTCCAGCTCAACCTGACTGTAATTTTTAAAATTTATAAGCGAAATATTCTGCAGATGCATAAAAAGGGGTTAAATATTATTGTTGAATAATATGTTTTTACAAAGTTAAAAAAAAATTATCTTTGCGGAGATTTTTAACAGAGGTAACAAAAACACTATCATGGTAAAAAGGAAAGAGTCTCAGGTACCTGACAGATTAGAAGAAGTTGAAGGTGCATTGAGCCGTACTGAAAGATATATTGAAAATAATCAAAAACCCCTGACAATTATTATCCTGGCTTTAGTTGTGATTGTTATTGTTTTTATGGGATATAAACGTTTCATTGAAATACCCGCTGAAAAAGAAGCACAGTCGCAAATGTTTATGGCCGAGAGATATTTCGAGCAGGACTCATTTAACCTGGCTCTTTATGGCGATGGTAATAACCTTGGAATGCTTGATATTATTGACGATTATGGCATTACTAAATCATCTGAACTTGCTCATTACTATGCCGGTATCTCATTTATTAACCTCGGTGAATTTGAACTGGCAATTGAACAATTAGAAAAATTCAGTTCAAATGACCAAATGATAAACCTGATTGCAAAAGGAGCTATTGGCGATGCTTATCTTGAACTTGGCGAACCGTCAAAAGCTATTATTTATTATGAGAAAGCTGCAACTTCTGGAGATAATGTATTTGTAAACCCAATTTATCTTATGAAGGCCGGTATGGTTTATGAATCACAGGAAGAATTTCAAAAAGCACTGGAAACCTACCGGAAAATAAAAGATAATTATCCTGAAAGCCAGGAGGCACAAGAGATTGAAAAATATATCGCCAAAGTCAAACTGATGATAAATTAATTCCTATACCTGGAGCTTTGGGCATAATCCAGTGTCCATCGCGAAATTCAGCCCCCTTGTACGGATCGTTTCTTAAGAGCAGTGGACCATCAAGGTCGAGCCATCTCGCGAGAGGCTGAAGTTGAACGGCTGCACTAATTGCCACTGATGATTCGATCATACACCCGATCATAATATCCAGATTAAAAGCCCTGGCAAGAACTGCTATACGAAAGGCTTCAAGTATTCCACCGGATTTCATCAGTTTTATATTAACACCATCGTATGCTTCAGCAATCGCGGGTATATCTTTGGATGTATTTATTGCTTCATCGGCAACGATTGGTACAGGCGCTCTCTCTTTCAGCCACTTAGTTTCCTTTATTTTATCCACAGGCATCGGTTGTTCAATAAGTTCCACACCTTGTTTTGCCAGCCATTCAATTTTTCTTATAGCTTCTTCCTTATTTGTCCACCCCTCATTTATATCAACCCGTATCGGTTTATCAGAAACCTGGCGAATAGTTGAAATTATTTCCTTATCGTTCCTGTTTGTTAATTTCACTTTCAATATTCTATATGGATCAGCTTCTCTGACTTTCTGCTTAATTATCTCAGGCTTGTCAAATCCTATTGAAAAAGAGGTATTCACGAACTTATCCGGATTAAGACCAAAAAACCTGTGAACAGGAATATTTAATTTCTTTCCAAGCCAGTCGAAAAGTGCAATATCAAGTGCTGCTTTTGCCGGTGATATATTTTTAATCTTTGCATTAACCCTATCCGTCAATTCATAAAATTCAAAAGGGTTTGAGTTCACATAAACGGGAATAATTTTCTTCAGTTCAGATATTGTTCTGTCAGCGTTCTGTCCGGCACCTGTCATATGCGATGCCTCTCCTATTCCTGTTATCCCGTCTTTTTCGTAAAAAACAAATACATCCTCTTTAAAGTCAGTACTACCACGACTAATAATCCATGTATGACCAAGTTCGAGTTTTATTTTCTTATAGGTAATTGATGCTTTGGTATCATCACCTTTTCCTGCTTTATTCACCTCTCCGGCTAATATACTGTTCCCTGGAAAGGCAAGTGAAGAACCTGCTAAACCGGTTAAAGCAAGGAATTTTTTTCTGCTTATTTTCATTTGATATATTTTTTACAATTGCCATTATACAAAAAAATCAGAGTAAATCTTATATTATGTTTGAAACATGTTGATAACAATATGGCACTTAATATGTTTATTAACATGTGATGTTTGTAATTTTGACAGAATTTGATTTTCTCAAAAAACATCTTAGTTATGCAATTATTCGGAGAACCAAAAGCCACGCTCAATCAAGAAGCCAGAAATTTTGTTAACCTGTATGCTCAACTTGGTGAAAGAGCAGAGAACTTTTTACCTGACAGGGTTTATGAAAGCCTTTCCAATTTTGTG
>JAUWPX010000371.1 GCA_030611395.1 Bacteroidota bacterium
ACTTTTACGGTAGCTATTGTTGAGGAAGTGGAAACCGGGCAGATGCACACTTTCCATCCAACACAATTAAAAATACTTAATTACACAACTTATAGGTAATGTATATGAAAACACCGCTAACATACTATGGGGGAAAACAAATGATGTTAAAATATATATTACCCCTGGTTCCCGATCATACTGTTTATAATGAGCCTTTTTTTGGAGGAGGAGCATTATTTTGGGTGAAAAAAGAGGTTCGCTGCGAGATGATTAATGACATTAACGATAATATTATTGATTTTTATGAGGTGATCAAGGGCGGGAGAACGAAAACTTTTGATAGGTTAGTGCAAACCTCTTTAATGAGTAGAACTCAATATTTAAAAGCAAACAGAATTTTTTGGGGTAAAAGAAAAAGTAATAAACCCGAAAGGGCCTGGGCGGTATGGTTTCTTGGAAATTTATCATTTAATGGAGCTTTTGATGGCAGTATTAAATTTTCAAGGAGTGATGAAAGGAGTTATCAATTCCTCAGAAATTCAAAAGATAATATTCTGGATCCTCTGACTATTAAAAGGCTTGAAAAAACACAAATTAATAGTAGAGATGCAATAAAGGTAATTACAATGATGGATTCTAAAGAAACATTTCATTACCTCGATCCACCATATATGAATGATGATCAGGGACACTATACTGGTTATACAGAAGAACAATTTATTATTCTTCTTAATACCTGCAGTAATATGAAAGGAAGATTTCTACTGAGTTGTTATCCGGGGGATATTATTGATGCTTACGTTGAAAAAAATGGTTGGAACTGTAAAAAAATAAAGCAATATTCAGCAGCATCAGCTCACCATGGTCAAAGAACTATTAAAATGGAATGGATGGTTTTTAATTACACTGAACCCAATAAGCAAATTAGATGGGATGAATAAACAGCTTATCATAGATTTTCCTGTTACCAGGCCGGACATTTGTACTATGTGTCATTGGTCAAGTGATTGTGATGGATGTTGTAAGAAATGTAAGGATCAATGTAATGCAATGCAAAGGTGTGGATTAGAAGAGAAAATGGAAGATCAGCAGGAGAGATGGAATACTTGGAATTATTTTAAACGTGTTGGATGAAAACTCTTGACATTGAAATTGCAGTAATGCTGCATATAGGCATAAGGCAAAATTTGATTGTTCCAAATATTGATTATGGAATGGATTTGTATGAGTGCGATATTTTAAGTCTAAATAGGACAGGATATGCTACTGAGGTTGAAATCAAAGTATCAAAACATGATCTAATCAAAGACAAGGAAAAATGGCATGGACATCATAACAATAAAATTGCTGATTTGTTTTTTGCAGTACCGGAAAAGTTGAGAGAAATTGCATTGGCACACATACCTAAAAGAGCAGGATTATTTATTGCAAAGAAAGACTATGATGGCTTTATTTGGGTTGAGGTAGTAAAAAACTGTTTACGAAATAAAGATGCCGTTAAATGGAGTGATAAGGATAGATGTAAATTAGCCAGACTTGGAGCAATGAGAATATTGAAACTAAAAGAAAAAATTAGAAAACTTCAAAATCAACAGTTATTATGATATTGCACCAGTACCTATCAGGGCGAGCAGTGGGAGAGAATGATTTAGGGAAAGTTGGATCATCTCAAACTCAGGAGCAACAACACCTGTTGGAAGCCCAAATCAACCCCGCTACGGTACATAAAGAAAGATGGGGAGTTGGCCCCATTATTATTAACAATTAACACTTAAAAAAAACATTATGGCAAAAAAATTTAGACTTGACAACGAATTTGAGATTGACGGATACATTGTTCATATTGGTAATATTGTCTCTCACTCACCAAAATTCATATTTAGGCTTATAGTTATACAAATCCTGGCTGGTAGATGGGAACAAGAAATACCTATAAACTTTATTAACGAGCGTTTAAGCGTATCTGATGGGTTTGCTTTAAATGATCATGTTCACATTACTTTTCAGGTACGTGGAAACTCTATGATAAAGGATGGGAAAAAGAAATGGTTTGCAAACCTGGATGGA
>JAUWPX010000343.1 GCA_030611395.1 Bacteroidota bacterium
TTGCCATAATTCAAGTAATTAAATAATATTATTAAAAATTTTTATACAAAAGTAGGAATAATTATCAATTCATCAATGATTGTTGTCATAAATCAGTCACTAATATCCAATAGATACAGGGGACAGTTTCTGATTAAATTCGGGATTTTCAGGAAGTGGGGTTTTGGTATCGATAATACGGCCAAACCTGTAACTCACAAAAAGTGCGGGAAAAATCCGGAGATTATCTTCACTTGCCATTATCGGTATTTTTTTCAGAAAGGCATCAATTGTAACACCGATTTCAATAGCGTGAATTATCCTGTCCTGCTTACTGTATTCAAAATTTATACCTGCCTTACCATAAGCCCCCGGGACAATTTTTATTTCGTCAATCCCTTTCAGGAATGACGATTGTCTGTAAATTTCCTCAGGTTTATGGATCGAGACATTAAAAGTTTCACTTCTCAGTTCACCTTCATAAGTCGATACACGGTATAGTACATCGTAGTAAATAGGTTTGTAGAAGCACAAAGAAGGTCCACCGGAAAAAATGTAATGGATAGCAATACCCCCCTGATCAATTTTTTTAAAGATCATATGCTGAAATCCCATTCCGCCACGGAGAGTTAGTGCAAAATTTAACTTACCGAAAACAAATCGTCTGTTACCATAGGGGTTAGTTGTTTTATACTCTTTAGGATGTTTAAGAATATTAATATCTCCCTCAAATATTTTTTTGTTAAAGAAGTTGATCCTTTCTCCATACCTTAAGCTTAATCCGTAACCTGTTGAATTAAGCATAAGACCGATGGATTTCTCGTTTCTGTAAAAAGCTTTTCGCTGAATATCTAACTCTCCCTGCGAGATACCAACAAGGGAAGTAAGAAAAAATATAAGTAGAATTAATGGAACCTTCTTCATAATAAACAAAATTACTGAACCGGAAAACAAAAAACCCTGGTTCAGAATTTGATAACTGAAGGCGAAAAAACTAAAAAAATCCTGTCTACGCAGTTTCTTCAGTCTGCTCAGTATCAGCCTTGCTGTATGCAGGACATACTTCTCTGTTACAGGAACTGAGAATTACACCTAATACCAAACAGGCGGCACATATTATTGCAAGTTTTTTCATATGTAGTAAATTTAACACTAAAATAACTATTTTCCTTCAAAAGAAAAACATTTATTGTAAAAACAAAAGTAATTTAAATAATATTTAAAAAAAATATTTTATTTCCAATCAGGAACTCTGCCCGGTGTCCAGGGCGCACCTGCTTTATCCATTTGTTTTTCAAGATCCTTAAGTTCTTGTTCTCCAATTTTCTTCAGTTTTTCAATAAGTAGCGGAAGCTTTTCAGAGAGAATATTATAAGCATCTTTTTCTGTCTGGGTTAATGGTGCGGTAGAACCATTATGTGTATATGTCATATTTCTTAATCGTCTCTGCAACGGCATTTGTCCCGGTGGCACCTCTTCCCAGCTTGCTTTTGCTTCGTGCCCGTAAAATATAAATTCAATTTCATCAATCTCGTATCTGATTCTTTTTGCTTCAGTGATCATTTCAGTAGAAGAATTTGGCATTCTATACAAAGTTTGAAGAATATATTCAATCTTTTCAGCAAGGTCAGATGCATACCTCATTGTACCTTGCATAGTACGGGCAAGTTCACCGGCCTCTCCCTGGAATTCAAACACCTCTTTCCGGTTTTCTGCGGGAATAGTTGTGTTATTGAGGGCTACAACATTGAATTCAGTCGGACTAACCAGTTCTGTTACTTTGCCCTGAAGAACTTTAGAGATGGAAATCTTATACATTCCCGGAATAGCAAGAATCCCTCTGCCACCATCTGACATAGGATCGAATTCATCATTTCTCAGACGTACGGGAGAAGTGGATTCATACCTGAGATCCCATGTTATTCTTTGGATACCCTTTGACGCTTTAGTTGTGAACTTCCGGACAATATTATCCTGATCGTCATATATGGTAAAACGGATATGAGGTTTTTCTTCTTTTCCTTCTTCCCTGAGTTCATCCCAGGATAATACTTCAATTTTTTCACCTTTTTTAAACTGTTCCTTCTCTTTCTCTTTTCTTAACTCCTTTTGGGTTTTGATCCCTTCTTTTAAATAGTAAGTAAAAGTAGCTCCGAATGAAGGATTCTTACCCAAATAAGGTGATGAGCCCTGTCCATATCTTCCTCTTTTTCTGATATATACATAGGTGTCTTTAACAGGAAAAAGATGTGTATTCTCTTCAAGAACTTCAGGTTTGAATGATCTTAGGGGGGTGTAATTATCCAGGATGTAGAAACCGCGTCCAAATGTGGCTAATACCAGATCGTTTCCCCTTTTTTGAATAACCATATCCCTGACAGCAACCGTGGGTATTCCTGATTTTAGATGCACCCATTCTTTGCCTCCGTCGATGGAAAAGAATGCTCCGAATTCAGTACCAACAAA
>JAUWPX010000295.1 GCA_030611395.1 Bacteroidota bacterium
ATTATCTCACCTCCTTTTTCAATAAATACTGTATCGCCATAATGCAGGTCAAGGAGTTTTATCTGGTCGTCATTATGCAGAGTAGCTCTTTTAACAGTAGTGCCTGCAAGGAGAACAGGCTGCAGATTGGCAACAGGAGTAATTGCACCTGTACGTCCTACCTGGAAATCAACTGAAAGCAGCCGGGTAGTTACCTGTTCGGCTTTAAACTTGTATGAGATTGCCCAGCGAGGTGATTTTGCGGTGAAACCAAGTTGCTTCTGATTGCGGTTAGAATTTACTTTAAGTACAATACCATCTATATCATAAGGGAGATTGTTTCGTTCAGTGTCCCATTTTTTTATAAACTCAAATACTTCAGTTATTCCTTTGCACTTTGTCATATTAGGTGATACTTTGAAACCCCAGCTTTTTGCTTTTTCGAGGTTTTCAAAATGTGACTCGTAAGGTAGTTCATCTCCCAAAATGTAATACAGAAAACAGTCTAATGGTCGTTTTGCAACAACAGATGAGTTTAACATTTTCAATGTGCCTGCTGTAGTATTGCGGGGGTTGGCAAATAGAGGATTACCACTCTTTTCCATTTCAGTGTTAAGCTTTTTGAATCCTTCCTTTGACATGAATATCTCTCCTCTTATCTCAAACAATGGCGGGTAATCGTTACCTCTGAGAATAAGAGGGATGCTTTTTATAGTTTTAACATTTGCAGTAACATCATCACCACGTTCGCCATCGCCTCGTGTAACAGCTTGTTTGAGCTTTCCATCTAAATAAAGCAAACTAATTGCAGCGCCGTCATATTTAAGCTCACAAACATATTCGAAATCGCTGCCAATAATTTTTTTCACCCGGGCATCAAAATCGCTCAACTCATCCTGAGAGTATGTATTTCCTAACGAAAGCATAAGATATTTGTGCTCTTTTTGCACAAATCCCTGGTTTCTGTCATCACCAATTCTTTGAGTGGGTGAATTCCCGTCATAAAACTCAGGGAATCTTTTCTCTAATTCAATCAAATCATTCAGCATCATATCATACTCAAAATCGCTGATCTCCGGCTGCGATAATACATAATAGTTATGATTGTGCCGGTTAAGCTCCTTTCTGAGTTTGAAGACCTTTTCTTCTGCTTCCTTTTTGTTCATAAAATATTTTTTACCAAAAGAGGTAATAAATCTATGAAAAAACTATGAACCTTCCTGTAAGACTATTCACAATTTGTAAAAATTATTAACATTTTTGGTGCAACATCTAAATTATCATATATTTGTTTCAGTTATGGTTCCGGATAATATCTTTTCAGATTATCCGGTGAAAAGGGAACCGGGTGCCTCCTGTTACAGGAAAAATCCCGGACAGTACCCGCTGCTGTGATCTCCTATGGATCTTAACTTTGAAAACCACTGTCCCGATTTTTCGGGACGGGAAGGTAGTCAGGATCCGGAGTAAGTCAGAAGACCTGCCTTAGCTGTTTCAATATTCATTAAAGTCTTCGGGGAAAAAGACTGGAGAATCTATTGATCTTCCAATCCGCCTTTCCGGTACGACTTACGAATATTGGTTGTTAACAATCAATTTTTGTAATGTTTAACCAATTTAAATTAACACAACATGAAAAAAATTAACATTATGCCGGGTATTTTGGTCATTTGTACACTTATCATGTCCGGATGTGAAAAAGAAAAGGACAAAACAGATTTTGTGACTTTTGAGGATTTTAGTCTAAGTCAGACGGGATACTGGAATGGTTCTGACGGTTCAGGAGGATTAACTATCGGAAACCTGTTTTTACGTAATTCATATAATCCTGATTATGAAAGTTGGTCAGGATTTTCGGTAAGCAATCATACAGATACAATTTCCCCGGGTTATACTAATCAGTATAGTGCTATAGCAGGTGCCGGCGCCGGCGGATCGGAAAAATACGCAGTGTTTACAACCTATGTTTCCGATACTATTGTATTTACGGTTCCCGAAAGAGTTACCGGGATTTCTTTATGTAACAGTACATATGCCTACCTGTCCATGTTAAATGGTGATAATTTTGCTAAGAAATTTGGTGGTGAAACAGGGGATGATCCTGACTGGTTTATGTTGAGTATTCAGGGAATTAATGAATCAGGAGAAGTCGTAAAAACGGCTGAAATATACCTTGCCGATTTCAGATCCGGGGATAACAGCAATGATTATATCTCCAATGTTTGGAATGAAATTGATCTTTCTGATTTCGACTATGTGAAAAAACTGGTTTTGAGTTTTTCATCATCTGATACCGGTCTGTATGGAATGAATACACCGGCATATATTTGCATCGATAATATTAAAGGCGAGAAAGATGAATAGTGACTTTCGATAATGTACTTTAAATTCGTATTGGGTTTTTTGTATACTCTGTTTCTTACAGAATTTGCGTGGGGGCAATTTGCTCCTCCTGCAGGTGAGGAGGGAAGTACTGCAATTTATATGGATAGCACTGTTTTTTCCGGATGGGCAACGGATTGTTATGTTATCAGGGGACCAATGAACGCTTCATATCCCGGTATGGGATTGGCAACATTTGGAGTGTCTTCTGATGCTACAGAAAGTGCAGGTGATAACCGGGTTGTAAGCCTGGGTGATGGTGGAATAGCAGTTCTAAGTTTTAATGATCCTGTAGTAAACAGGAACGGACCTGATTTTGCGATTTTTGAGAACTCTTTTAACAGTTCGTTTCTGGAACTGGGCTTTGTTGAGGTAAGCACAGACAGTGTCAGTTTTGTCAGGTTTCCTGCAGTGTCATTGACACAGACGGATAGCCAAGTGAACTCGTTCGGGAACCTGGATGCTACATTGATACATAATCTCGCCGGAAAATACAGGGCCGGTTACGGAACTCCTTTTGATCTTGAAGATCTTATTGATTCCGTGAATGTGGATGTCTCAGAGATCAATTTTATCAGGATTATAGATGTAACCGGAAGTATTATTGATTCTCTGGCTTCTTATGATTCGGAGGGTAATAAGATCAATGATCCATGGCCGACACCT
>JAUWPX010000094.1 GCA_030611395.1 Bacteroidota bacterium
GGGAGCCAATGCAGGAAAGAAGGTAAAACTTACATTAAGTACTTCAACTAAAGGCGTTACAATTGCTAATCCTGTAATTGAAATGGATAATATCGGGAGCGGAGAACTTGTTTGGTTATCTTCCGGTTTTAAAGTTACCGCGGCAAATAATCCGCCATCAAACGGCGCTCCTTTCAGAATCAGATTCAACCTTACAATTACCGATGACAAGAACAATACCTGGAATGATGAATTTGATGCACCTGTGTTTTTTGATGTTCCCGGGTTTACTAATATAGGTATAGATGATGGTGACAGCGAGATCTTTGGAAGCGGAAACGGTAATAATATTGCAGAACCCGGTGAAACCATTATGATCTACGAAGTTAGTCACCGTACAAGGTTATACTACGATGATCAGTATATAGATGATGAACGTTTACATGATGACCTGCAACCAGATAAATGGGGTGATGGTTATGCATTGTCTTCTATTATTCATATATCGGAAGATTGCCCGATTGGACATCAGATCAAGTTCCTGGCCAGTTATGAGGTAAAGGAGTGGAAAACCATAAAAAGAAATGTTACATGGGGTACCTTTACTATTACTGTTGGGGGGAAAACCCCATAATTTATATTATAACTTAAAAACAAATTCATGAAACCGGATTCGTTACTTATTGGTATTCTGGTCTTTATAGTGATGTCCTGCAATACCACAAATAATAATACAGGCATGCAGGATGATTGTTCCGATTCACAGGGATGGAAAGAAGTCAGTCCTGACGGTGATACAATTCCTGCAACATTGAAATTGGAATCAAAAAACGGGTATCTCACTATTTTTCATAAACACAGGTCACTGGAGCAAGCTTATAAACGTCACTCCTGGATTAAGACTAATATTGATTATTCAACCAATTTGCGAAAAGATTACGGTCTCGTCGATTTGGATAAATACCATTTTATGGTACTGAATATTATAGAAAAAGGATCAAGCAGCTACATTGACATCAATGGATATACCACTAAATTGGGCTATACAACCGGCATAACGGCTATAGATCTTCGTGATTATGATGACAATAGAATTAAAGGGAAGCAGAATGTAAACATTGGAATAGATTTACAGGACAATCATACGAGTCTTATTTTAGACGATATAAAACTTGTTTCAAAACTAACTGATAAAGAGAAAGAGAAACTAATTGGCAGGGGGTTAACTATTCGCGATGAAAACCTGAAACCCTTACCTTATCATGGCCTGGAAGCGCTCAAAGCAAGGGAGAATATACTGCTTCCGGTAGTTGATGGGGAAGAGATGGTGATCTTCCGGGATGATGCAACGGGAGGGATCACCACCCGTTTAACAGCTACACCAGGGGATGATTATTTTGGAGAAGGGGGTATCTGGTCTGCTGACGGGGCAGCAATTAAGTTTAAGAGCGGAAGAGACATAGGTGGAATTCCGGTATGTATTCCCGGGGAAGGCAGGGTAATTGCCGGTCCGGCAGGAGCCGACTGGAGGATGTGGAGTCCGGTAAACCAGGAAATTTTATATGTAATGAAAAGAGATGGTATGAATTTCAGTGTCTCTTCATGGGACAGGGTATCCGGAAGGTCACAACATATCGCTGATTTCACTGTGCCTGAAATCGGATCGTATGTAGAATTTAAGCGCTTCACCCCTGAAGGCAATATTGTTGTGTGTTTCCGTGAAACGCCCCATTTATATATTATAGATATTAATAAAAAAGAAGCGAAATATATAAAGCTTCCCACACGCCTTAAAGATGCCGGTTTTATATCAAAAGAGAATATAGTACGATGGGCTAATTGTTATACATTCGAATTACGGTGGAAAAATCCTGATACCGGAGAAGAAGGCCTGGCACCCAGTTTTAGTGCCGGACATGCCAGTCATGGTACTAATGGTATGGTCGCAAATTTCGGGGGGCATCTTAATGTTTTTGTGCCGCACGAAGTTGGGTTAACACGAACCCCCGGCGACCTTATATCCATCTGGGCTAACTGGGAAAATGACATAGTGACGGATTATGGAAGACTGACTGCTGATAATAAATATGTTTTTACTAATGGTAACAGGGGAGATGTTGCCAAACAACACCTTATGATACCATCTGATGATCCGGGAGCAGTGATGCGTGTAGCGAGGTACTTCACGAAGTTTTCATGGACATCCACTACCTATAGCCGTCCCAGTCCTGATTATACAAAACTGATTTACAATGAGAACGCTATTGGAAGCACCGAACTACACATGGTTTATACCCGTCGTCCGGATGCTCCGGAAAATGTAAAACTTGAGGGTAATATCTTATCATGGACCGCACCGGAAAGAAAAAAAGAGACTCTGGGTTATAATATTTATGGCTCAAACCAAAGCGGTCTTGATTTCACACGGATCAATAAAGATCCTGTTGAAGGAAATAAAATTGCAGTAAAAGGTATTTGGAAATTTTATTCGGTAACCGCGGTTGAACATTCCGGTTTGGAAAGCGGGTTTTCGCAAGAGGTGTCCCGGAATGGCGCAAAGACTTTTTACTTTGAAGCCGAAGAGATGACCCTAACGCCTCCGGCACGACGTTTTTTTGATGGTTATTGTAATAATTTCCAGTGTGTTAGAATAAATGCCGAATCAGAGGAAGAAAAAAGCAAATCCGGCATTGTTCGCCTTCCATTGAAAAATTTACCGCAAGATAATTATACTATTTGGGCAAGAGTGAAAGGAAACGGGGAATGGTCTGTAAACTCAATATCAATTCCTGTTTCCTCTGATGAATGGAGATGGGTACAATTAACCGGTGATGTTCTTGTGGATACTGATAAATTTATTGATATATCATCCGGTGACGATGCACTGAAGCTGGATATGATCCTGTTTACTACCGGTGATTTTATTCCCGGTGCTCCTGATCCGCGTGATGGGAAACCGCCGGAGCAACTCAGTGGACTTACTGCCAAAGTTAGTGGAAATCAGGTTAAGATTTCCTGGTCTGCGTCAAAAGCAGCGGACCTGCATCATTATTCAGTTTACTGTGGAGATTCAGAGGATTTTGTCTGTGACAACGCTACAATTATCCGGTCTGTATTTAAAAACTCCATCATGGATGCACTTCCCGGCAGTCCGGCTGGCTTATACTATAAAGTAGTGGCGGTTGATAACAGATGGAATGAAAGCGAACCGGTTACGGTCATGGTTCAATAAGAACGTTTTGGCTATACTGCATGCCACTTTATTTTACCGTATTTTGTTGCTTCAAATAGATTAAATAGATTTTATAATCTCGTTTATCGCCAGGGTATTTCTCTATTGATTCAATTGATTCGTGAATATCGAAAAGATTCTTTTTAATCTCAAGCTCCATAAAGTAAAGTTTTTGTCCGGTTAATCGAATCTTATCTGATTGTGCTGTTGTTTATTCATAGTATTTCGTTTCATAATTGCACTTTCCTTCCTCTTGCATTTAGCTTTTGTTAGTGTTTCGTTATTTATTTCCTGCGTTAATATATTTTTTCTCTATGAATTCTTGAACTGATTTTCCATTACTCAAAACGTCAATTATTTCTTCTACTTCAATTGGAACAATTAGTATATCATCTTTTGAATTTCGTAAATCTTCATCAAAAAATGTTTTCGCATATCCTAAACCTGAAATGAAAAAGCCAAGTTTTGCTCGACCTCTTCTATTAATTAATTTCTCCCGAAAAGCTACATATTCATTTTTCCCTGCTTTTTTAGTTGTCCAGTTTTTACATTCGGCAAGAATTAATGTGCTTTCTGATTGCCAAATCCCTTCTGAAGATTTATTTAAAATTACGAGGTCTATTTCTTCTGTTTTAGTTCTTTGTCTCTCAATAATTTTCAAATCTTTTATTTCTGAGAAAAACCTTACTGATAATTCTTCTAATAGCTGTCCTTTTTCATTTTTAAGTTTTTTATTAGCAGTTGCAACTTTTAGTTTTTCAATTAGTTCAGGCAGTTTAAATAATCTGGATTTTGAATATTTTTCTGTTATACTGTTAACATGAAGTCCTATTTCTTCTTGGGCTAAATGCAATTTGTTATCTATCCATTCCATTACAATCATTGCTTCATTAAAAGCGTCAATTAATTTTCCTTTTTGCGAATTCAACTTAATTGTAAAATACAAATGACACCAATCTCCATCATCTGTAAATTCTATGTTAAATATATCTTTGAATTCAGAATATCTAAATTCAGCTAACCTTTTCATCAAGTCCATATGGTACATTAGTCCCATTGGATAGTCCCAGAATTTGCGATACCAATCTAATTGAACGAAAGCACAAAGAATATCTTCTTCAAACCCAAAACGACCTTCAAATTCTATAAGATAATGCCTTTCTTCATTTTGGTCACTAATTTCAATTTCACAATTTTTAGAAATATCAATAATCTCAATTTCAGAAGCTTCTTTTTTTGAGAGATTTACTTCATAATCGTTTTCAAATAATTTCATAAGCTCTGCTTTCTAACGAACCGTTTTGTCCAAATCTCAAAATCTGTAATTGACAAATCTCCTTTTACATAATTGCAATGTTTACAGCAAGGAACACAGTTAGTTTTTATATACCCTTTTGCATTGTCAACTCTATCAATTCCATTGGGTCCTGTTTTTCCACAATAATGGCAGTCATTTACTACGATAGAATTAAATTTCTTTTCCAAAATCATTTTATCAGTTGGAAAATTATTCTCAGATCTTTTTTTATAAGCATTACTTTCAAAAAGTACTAAACCGGCAATTAATTTTAACGCCTGTTATACCGCGTTTCTTTCTTCTCTTATCAAATCATTTAAAGAATAATCAGAATATTTACCACTCTCAGCATTAGATAATCTATGAAGTTCATTTTTTGCTTGTATCTCAATCCATAGCATTGGATTATGGTTAAATAAACGACCAAAAATCAATGCTAATTCATAATTTATCGAACGCTCTCCACTAATTAGTTTACTTAAATTTGATGGTTTTAAACCTAAATAATCCGCAAACTTATTTTGTTGTATTTGCAAAGAATTTAAGATGATTTTCAAAAACTCTCCTGCAGATTTGACTTCGCTCTTATCTGAGTTTATATAATCTTCCATTTGGTATTTAAAAGTCAATAAATTAATTTTTCTTCTTTGAGCATCAGAACGTGTTTTTGATTTTTTCAACAAAATAGCCTGAAATTCGTCAAACCCTTGTGTTCCAAAATTCATACGTTTTGTCAACATGCCTTTTTGTGGTTCATTTTTTTGCTTTTCCATGACTAATCAATTTTTGTTCTATATAAATACCTTTCAATCAATTTTTCTCCGTTTCCCCAATCTATAAACATCCTTTGGCCAAGTGCTAATTCTGCTCCATATTTTTTAGCGTACCACTCAATCAGGTTAGTTTTTGAGACAAACGTCAAAAATCCTTTATAATCACCTTCTATCTTAAAACTTTCTCTACAAGCGAAAGCTATCAGGCAACCAGCAACATAATCATACCGCTTGTTTTCTTGTCCGATATTATGAGGAGCTAACTCCAAAGCATCCATTACTAACATATCGTATTCGAATTTCAACTGCAATGCTCCTTCCACTTGGTTGGGAGAATTTATTGTTCTCAAAATAAAGGTTTGGCCATTTTCCTCTTTTGATAATTGTCGCCAGTTAAAATTCCAACCATCTTTTTTGAGTGGAATTGTCCTTATATCAATCGGCACTATCTCAGATTTTATCAGTTTCCCATTTATTTTATCTAAGATGTAAATCATACTTACAAATATACAAATAAATTATCTAAATTGTATAATATCTGTCTGATTTATTTTACACAAACGATAAATATATAGTGGTGGGAAATGCGGTATAACGGGAGTCTGTGCAAAAACTCAATTTACGCATAAATATAAGTCCTTAGAATTAAACAGAAAGGGTTTAACGGCATAAAAAATTTTCATCTTGCCGGGAAGGAGTTTTACAATTTTTTCTAAAAAGCGTCTAAATCGTCTTAAAATAAGCCGTATTTTGATAAGAGATACAGCCAAACAGCACTCCTTCAATGCCTTAATGAATTCTTCCATGCCAATTACAGAAATACAGCGACTTAAGTTGTACCCGATAAACATCAGGCCAACTTCTCCTAAAACATTTTCCTTTCCCCTGACAAGTGTATGGGTGAATCCCCGCTGTCGTTTCAGAGTGCCGAACATATGCTCAGTTACCTGCTGTCTTTGCCTGTAGTATTCCGGATTTTTAGTTACCCTTTCCGCATTTGCTTCAACCACCTCTGCATATTCACTTCGATCA
>JAUWPX010000282.1 GCA_030611395.1 Bacteroidota bacterium
TTTAGTTATTTTGGCATTCAAGAAAATAATAATAACAATTTAATCATTCAATCATTTATGTATTTATTTTTTGACACAGAAACAACAGGACTACCACGAAATTGGAAAGCACCGATAACAGATTTGAATAACTGGCCAAGACTGGTGCAATTAGCGTATTTGTACTATGACAGAAATGGTAATAAAATTTCCGGTGATGACTTTATCATTAAGCCGGAAGGTTTTACTATTCCAACAGATGCCTCCCGTATTCATGGTATATCAACAGAAAGAGCTAATAGTGAGGGAGAATCTTTATTGATAGTTTTGCAAACTTTTCAATCTTTGGTGAGTCAGGCAGAATTTCTTATTGCGCATAATATAAGTTTTGATGAAAAGATAGTCGGTGCAGAATTTTTGCGTTTGGGAAAACAAAATCCATTACCGGCAAAAAGGAAAATCTGCACAATGGAAAGCTCGACATATTTCTGTGCACTTGCCGGACCTTATGGTTATAAATGGCCAAAGTTGTCTGAATTACATTACAAATTATTCAATACAGGATTTGAAGAAGCACACAATGCTGCTGCTGATATTAATGCAACAGCAAAATGTTTCTGGGAATTAAAAAGAATAGGAAAAATTTAAATTCAAAATATGAAAAATGAAAAGAACCTGGTAATTGCAAGAAATATTCTTGTTCCGTTTATTTTAATAACAACCTGTTTTGCACTTTGGGGATTTGCCAATGATATTACAAATCCCATGGTGAAGACATTCTCGAAAATCTTTAGTATGTCTGCTACGGGGGGAACTTTAGTGCAGGTTGCATTTTATGGCGGGTATTTTGCAATGGCATTTCCTGCTGCAATGTTTATAAGGAAATTCAATTATAAAGCAGGCATATTGGTAGGACTTGGTTTATATGCAACCGGTGCATTGCTTTTTATTCCAGCTAATATGTCCGGAGTATTCGCTCCTTTTCTTATTGCTTATTTTGTTCTTACCTGTGGTCTTTCTTTCCTGGAAACCAGTGCTAATCCATATATTCTTTCAATGGGATCAGAGGAAACGGCTACACGCCGTCTGAATTTTGCTCAGTCATTTAACCCTATGGGATCGCTGCTTGGAATGTGGGTTGCAATGACTTTTATCCAGGCACGGCTTGATCCTAGGGATACAAATACACGTAATCTTCTTTCGCAAGAGGAGTTTGAAGCAGTAAAAGTCCACGATCTGGATATCCTTAGCAGCCCATATATTATTATCGGACTGATAATTATCGTTATGTTAATAATTATTGCTTTGGTTAAAATGCCAAAGAATGAAGACAGTAATCACAAAGTTTACCTGTTTCTTACACTTAAACGATTGCTTTCAAATAAAAGATATCGTGAAGGAGTTATTACTCAATTTTTCTACGTTGGTGCACAAATAATGTGCTGGACTTTCATTATTCATTATGGTACAAGAATATTTATAAGCCAGGGAATGGCTGAGAAAGATGCTGAAATATTATCGCAGCAATACAATATAATTGCCATGATTATCTTTTGTGTTAGCCGATTCATTTGTACATTTATTCTGAAATATATCAAACCCGGCAAATTCCTTATGTTCCTTGCAATAGGAGGAACGACCCTTACGCTTGGAACAATCTTTATCCAGGGAGTTGCAGGTCTTTATTTCCTTGTTGGTATTTCTGCCTGTATGTCACTTATGTTCCCAACAATATATGGCATATCACTTAAAGGTCTGGGCGAAGATGCTAAAATAGGTGCTGCGGGGCTAATTATGGCTATACTGGGTGGTTCAATTTTACCTCCCCTGCAAGCTTCTATTATTAACCTCGACACTCTATTTGGGATGCCTGCGGTAAATGTTTCGTTTTTTGTACCGCTGATATGTTTTATTGTTATCACAATATTCGGATACCGTACGGAAAGAAGTATGTAGTAAAAAGTATGTAGTAAGTAGTAGTGGTACTGTGTGCTGGTGCTCACCTTACTCATAAGTCTTTAAAAGGATTCGGGCCCATATCCTCTATCTCCTTAACGTACTCATTTATAATATCCGTTATCTTATAATAATCGGTAATTTCAACAAACTCAGTTTTTATTCGTTCCGGTTCCAGCATCATTGTTTCAAGTGTTTCCTGAAAATTCTCACCCCTGGTCTCAGTCAATTCACTTCCATGAATAAAATGACACTGGTAATCGTCTCCGGGTTTACAACCAATTTGTAATATCCCATCGAATCCTTTGGAGAGTGCATCAGAGATCCACACGTTATTTATTGAACCAATACACCTGACAGGGATGATCCTCACATACGGACTATATTTCAATCCTTTTCTTCCAGCCAAATCTAATGCCGGATAAGCATCATTTTCACAAACAAATACCAGTATCCTTGGCTTCTCTTCAAACTCATCCGGAACTTTAACTGATTTAATCATTGCTGAAACACTATTAATAGAAAAGTCTGAAAAACTAATTATTCTCTCAGGGCATGATCCAACGCATATTCCGCAACGCCTGCAACGAGTCGGGTTGGGAAGTGGTGTTCCTTTTTCTGTTTCATCGTAAGCACCAAACGGGCATTCTTCCGTGCATCTTTTACAATCAGTACATCTTTCCAAGTACAATTCAGGATATGTTTTGTCTCCTGAACGCGGGTGCACTGACTCTCCCCTCTTTGTTGCTTCAATACACTGAATGGCTTTTAGCATTGCTCCCTGTGCATCTTCAATTGAAGAGGGAATATCCATTGGAGCTCTTAAGCTACCGGCAGCATAAATCCCTGTCCGCCTTGTTTCGTAAGGGAAACAAATAAAATGAGAGTCGGAAAAGTTATATTTCAATTCAGGTAATCCTTTTCCCAGTCGGTAAGCAAGATTCAAATCTTCAGTCCCGGCAGGAGTCATGCCTGTAGCAAGAACCACCATATCTGCAACAATTTCAATATCTTCGCCAAGCGAGGTGTTCTTAACTATTGTTTCCAGCCTGTTATCTTTTTCTTTTATTTCATTAATCTCGCCATTAATCATAAACAGGTGATCATTTTTCTGTACCTCTTTATAAAACTCCTCATACAAACCAGGGGTGCGGATATCTTTATAAATAATAAATACC
>JAUWPX010000408.1 GCA_030611395.1 Bacteroidota bacterium
AGTTTTGCTTCACCGGTTTCAAAATTATACAGGAACATGTTGTTATTCAACTGAGTGATAGTTTTAGTTACAGCCATAAGTTCTTTATCTTCAGAGATTGATCCGTAATTAAAACCTTTTTTGTTTTCGAAGATCATTGCAGGTTCCATGGTATTAAGGAAAACTTCAAACAGGTCCATAAACCTTGGATCGCGTTTATTTGAGAGATAAAAAAAGCTTTTCCTGTCATGGCTCCACCCCCCGAATGATGCCCTGGCGGTTGAATCGGGAGTTATGTCATGAATTGACCCATCGGTTTCCCTTACAAACAGGTGATTGATCTCATTACCACCCTGGTCTGAGGTTAACATAATCCGCTCGTCTTCAGGAAAATATGACATCCCGTAGGTTGACTCCTGCCGGTCGGTAATTTGCTGTGGTTCACCACCCTCAACACTTACCTCAAATGCATTATAAACCCCTGTTTCATTACTTGTAAACAATATCTTTTTTCCATCGGGAGAGAAAGAGCTTCCGAAAACAGAGGTATTCTCCATGAACTGGTTGATGGAGTACTTCTCAATCTTTTGTTGTTTTCCGGTTTGGCAACCAAAGAAAAGAAAAGGTATCAGAAGCAGAATTAGAAAACTTGATTTCTTCATAATGTAATTATTTGGGTTAATAAAATATAGTTTAAGGTTCAAAAAAAACCGGGGCATAAATACCCCGGAAATAATTAAGTGTTTACCTGTCCTCTTTAAAAACAATCTGCCTTATTACCAGAAATTTAGAAAGTTTTTCCTTCCACATCTTTTTCAAAGAATGACATATCAATCCATGCAAGCATAACGATCTTCCAATCCCCTTTTATCTTCTCCATAAACCGTATTTCCTTAGAGTGAGTATCCATAGGTTCGCCATTCATCTTGAAGTGCATTGTCTGATTAAAATAAACCATAGCATTTTTCCCGCTGATTTTAATATTCCAGTTTGACTTATCAACCTTATAATCGGTATAAGCCGACCAGTCAGACTTACTACTGGTCCTGAAATATTTCGTAATATCCTCAAATCCAATTATTTCCTTATATCCCTGGCTTCCTACCGAAAGATAAATAGTTTTCTCATCCTGGGCAAAAACATCTAATACTCCCACCAGATCCTGTTTCAGATATGCAGAAGTTTCACTAACAAGGACTTTCTTAATAGCAGCTTTTTCGGCATCAATATCAACCGATTTTTTAGAACATCCTGAAACAGCAAATAACATTGCAATAAAAACAAATAAAACAGACTTTTTCATAACTTGGGGTTTTATCAAATTCATTATTAGTGATTTATATAGTGTAAACCTCTTGGTTTCAATATGCTTTTACCTAATATATGCACAATGTAAAAACATTTGTTTACAAATTATACAAATCTCAGCGATAAAGCAAATAATTGGAAAATATTTTTTTGAAAAAGCGAATATTTGACGTTTGCGTCAGTGAGCAATTTTCAACGCACCAACAAGATCATTAACATCTGTAATATCCTTATCAACAAGATAATCTTCTATACCATTTATCACCTTAACAGTAACACAGGGATCAATAAAATTAGCTGTTCCAATCTGTA
>JAUWPX010000271.1 GCA_030611395.1 Bacteroidota bacterium
TACAACAGGCTGAAGAGTAAACATCCTGATGCCATATTGCTTTTCAGGGTAGGGGACTTTTACGAGACCTTTGGAAGCGACGCTATTAAAACTTCTGAGATTCTTGGCATTACATTAACAAAAAGAGCAAATGGAGCTGCATCTTTTGTTGAACTGGCAGGTTTTCCATATCATGCCATAGATACTTATCTGCCAAAGCTTGTAAGAGCGGGTCAAAGGGTTGCCGTGTGCGACCAGCTTGAAGATCCGAAAAAAACGAAGAAAATCGTAAAACGGGGAGTTACCGAACTGGTTACTCCGGGAGTTGCGATGCACGATAATGTTCTTGATCATAAAGAAAATAATTTTCTTGCAAGCGTTCATATTGAAAGCAACATTTGCGGAGTGGCTTTCCTGGATATTTCTACAGGTGAATTTTTTACTGCTGAAGGGGGATTTGAATATATCGACCAATTGCTTTCTTGTTTTAGTCCTAATGAAGTTTTAGTTGAGAGAAGGAAACGGGAACTGTTCAAAGAGAAATTTGGGAGTAAATATTATGTCTATCCTCTTGACGACTGGGTTTTTACTGAAGATTCTGCTGAAGACCGGCTCCTGAAACATTTCAAGGTGTTTTCACTGAAAGGTTTCGGGATACAGTTTCTTCGATATGGGATTGTAGCTGCCGGGTCAATAATGCATTACCTTGATTTAACTGAACACAACCATGTTTCCCATATTACATCAGTCACCCGTATTGAAGACAATAAATATGTATGGCTTGATAAGTTTACCATCAGGAATCTTGAACTTTTTACTTCTTTGAATGAAGGGGCTAAAACCTTAATAGATGTGATGGATAATGCAATTTCTCCTATGGGTGCCAGAAAGCTTAAAAGATGGATTGCTATGCCACTGAAGAATATTAAACCTATTATGGAAAGGCATGATATCGTTCAGTATTTTATTGAAAATTCCGATTTTGAAGAATTTATTGCAAACCAGATCGGGGAAATTGGCGACCTTGAAAGGATAATCTCAAAAGTAGCAGTAAACCGTATTAATCCGCGTGAGATTGTTCAGCTTAAACGGGCACTGAATGCTATTGAACCCATTCAACTGGCATGCAGAAAGAGTGGTATTAAAGTATTGAAAAAAATTGCCGGACAACTCAATCCATGTAAAAGTGCCGGTAAGCGAATTGAAAAAGAGATTTCAGATAATCCTCCGGTTCAGGTTAATAAGGGTGGAGTAATAAAAGAAGGTGTTTCAAAAGATCTGGATGAATTGCGTGATATCCTGTATTCCGGTAAGAATTTTCTCGTCAGGTTACAGGAAAAAGAGAGTAAAAATACCGGAATACCATCACTCAAGGTTGGTTTTAATAATGTATTTGGCTATTATCTGGAAGTAACAAATACTCATAAAAATAAGGTCCCGGGAGAATGGATCAGAAAACAAACCCTGGTAAATGCAGAAAGATATATAACTGAAGAACTCAAGGAGTATGAAGCTAAGATTCTTGGAGCTGAGGAGAAGATACTATCGCTGGAGACAGGGTTGTATAATGATCTGGTAAACAGCCTGATGAAGTATATTGCAGATATTCAGGCAGATGCATCAGTGATTGCCCGCCTGGATGTCCTCCTGTCTTTTGCAAGGACAGCAAAAATGAAAAACTATACCAGGCCGGTGATGGATGATTCCGAGGTGATTGATATTAAGCAGGGCAGGCACCCTGTGATTGAACAGCAGCTTCCTCTTGACGAGAAATATGTTCCGAACGATGTCTATATGGACAATGAAAATCAGCAGATCATTATTCTTACCGGTCCGAATATGTCCGGCAAATCTGCCCTGTTGAGGCAGACAGCCCTGATTGTTTTGCTTGCCCAGATGGGTAGTTTTATCCCTGCGGCATCAGCAAGGATTGGTTTGGTGGATAAAATTTTCACAAGGGTTGGTGCTTCAGATAATATCTCGTTGGGTGAATCAACCTTTATGGTTGAGATGAATGAGGCAGCCAGCATACTGAATAACCTCTCCTCACACAGCCTGGTTCTTCTTGACGAAATAGGCAGGGGTACCAGTACCTATGATGGAATTTCCATTGCATGGGCAATGGTGGAATATATTCACGAACAACCCAGGGCAAAAGCAAAAACCCTGTTTGCTACTCATTATCATGAATTGAATGAGATGGAAGCTTCCTTTTCGCGTGTCAGGAATTTTAACGTTTCCATTAAGGAACTGGAAAATAAAGTTATTTTTCTCAGGAAACTGAAAAGAGGTGGCAGTGAGCATAGCTTTGGCATACATGTGGCGCGTATGGCGGGAATGCCAAAAAGTGTAGTAAGCAGAGCAAATGAAATACTGAAGGAGTTGGAACAATCACACGTTAAGAATAGTCTGACAAAACCGGTATCTGACCTGGCAGGGAACAGGGAAGGTTTTCAGCTTAGTTTCTACCAGCTCGATGACCCGGTATTAAAGCAGATTCGTGATGAGATCGTTGATCTGGATGTGGATAATCTCACTCCTGTTGAAGCACTGAATAAACTGAACGAGATAAAGAAACATCTGAAGAAATAGGCAGATTTAAAAGGCAGAAATTTATTTTTTATATTCACTAAAAAAGTGCTATTTTTGCACGCACTCTATAATAAGCGGAAGTAGCTCAGTGGTAGAGCACGACCTTGCCAAGGTCGGGGTCGCGGGTTCGAGCCCCGTTTTCCGCTCAATAAAAAAAAAGCCGCCTGATGGCGGCTTTAATCACCATGCCCAGGTGGTGGAATTGGTAGACACGTTGGACTTAAAATCCAATGGCCTTTAACGGCCGTGCGGGTTCAAGTCCCGCTCTGGGTACAATAGTTAGACGGTTGGTACATTAGGTTGTACCAACCGTTTTTTTGTTTATTTATATTCGAGACGCAAAATTTTGGGTCTGTGCAATGTGTGGAATTTTTAATGGTCGTTAAATCGGGATTGCCAGGTTAAATCAAATCCCAATTTTGTAAACGTGTTGATGGTATTCGATATTTGTTTTGAAATTTATCCATCCTGCCAGAACTGGAATGGATTGTTAGGTTTGTCAGACATTGTAGTTTATTTGTTGAATAAACCCGAACAAATTAATCTGAAAAAATACAGATTTTAACGAAGATATCCAAATAAATAACTCAAATTATTAAATAGAACACAGATGACACCCCGATACGCTTC
>JAUWPX010000176.1 GCA_030611395.1 Bacteroidota bacterium
ACCAATTAACTCGTACGAAATTCATGTCCCAAATGAACCGCACCTTTCATATAAACAATTGGATAAGCGTGTAAAGGATTCAATTGGGATGTATGAATGGGAGTACTAAAAGAACGAAAAGGAGTAAAGTAAAAATGGCAAGAATAACTAAAGCATTCGTATACAACAAAGGAAAAGAATATGCAATACCTGTCTTCAAAAAAATAGATGGAAAACAATACAAACTACATTGCACAGAGTACTGTAAATCGGATGCAACAGCATTGGTAAATTCATTACGACACAATTTTAAAAGAAATAGCTATCGGATTGTTAAATGGCGGAAAAACGCACCCATATATATGATATATAAATATGTTCCTCCATTGACCAGAAAAGAGAGAAAAGAAAAGAAAGAAATGCAGCCATATGTGGATAAAACCATAAAATACTTCTTTAGATAGTTGTTATTTTATAGTTACACAAGGGGAACATACATGTTTGCGGTTTCCCCTAGTTCTCTCCCATATATATTATGGGGCTTTCTATGGTTGATGCAACAAAACTTAAAGAATTGTCAGGATCGCTTATTATTTACATGGGTATTCCTATCCTGCTCATCTTGGCAATGAAAACAGGCATATCTGAATATAATTCCATTTCTGGCCTGAATATTATTTTACCTCCTTGGATTCATCACGGAGATCAATTTCTGTACGGAAATATCAAAGGATTCTTGCTCACATTCCCGATTTTGATATTGGTGGCCTTTGGGACAAGATCGTTATTAAAGACTGCAATAGGCATTCTTATTATCTGGCCGTTATTTTCTTTTGTTGCCCAATCTTTGACTGGTGGGTATAGCTTTGGAAGTTGGGGTTTTTCAGGTCATCTGTATGCCTTTTATGGGGCAATAATTTATTTTATGGCTATTGGAGTGTATGATACAAAAAACAATCAATATTTGAAAGCAGTTTTACTATTCATCATATCATTAATTGTGATAATTCCTCTGATTTTTACCCCGGCAATTCTCCATATTAATAATATTACATATTACACTGCAATCAAGGTACATCTCCTGGGCTTTGTATTTGGCTTATTGATACCTGCCACCATCCAATATCCTAATTTTCGGAGCAACCGATTATGGATGTTAGGGGCGTTAGCTATTGTAATGGAATGGTATCAGTTCTTACAGATCATCCCATATCTTTAAGTATTTACACATGTGTGATATTGTATTGCATGGCAGTCAAAAAAGATGATCAAATTGGCAGGGAGGAGTTTTTGGCAAACTTGATGGAAACTCCACCCCCTCCCAAAAATAAAAAAATTCTCCTTCATGAACAAAACCAAATTGATCAATTGGTAGAGAAACTTTCCAGCCCCAAAGTGATTGAACGGGGTGATGCCTTCAATAAATCATTCAATGCTTTTTCAGGTATTGAATTATTGAGGAAATTTAATATTTAATACTCCTAGAAGGACTCGAACCTTCGTTACTGGATTCAAAGTCCAATATGATTGACCACTACACTATAGGAGTTTTCATAAGTTATTTTTCCTTCGACGTAATTTTCACATTAAAATGGGTTAAAACAAAACAAAAACCCCAGCCACATCTTTTTCAAAATAATGCTTTCGGGGATCTAATTTTGTTGCGTTTAAAATTTCGGTTAGTAATTTTGCGGCAAGATATGGATCTGTATATGAACAGTATAAAAGATCATACATATCATCATCTGTTCGTACTTCAACTCCCACCCAATCGTCATTGAAATTGGATGATTCGTCCCTTATTCCCACAACAGTGTCATTCTTCACACCATATCGTTTTGCGATTTGATCAAGTTTCCTCTTGATTACTTTTGCCACTTTTTTGCATTCATTTAGTTTCATGTTTCACCTTTTTTTTATTTAACAGAGGTCTTTGAAGTTACACTTGATAATAACATGTCATCCCATTTATAATATACTGTTCTTTCGTTTTGTTCCAGAAATCAATATTATAATCGTTTAAATCCAATCTAACATTATATAATTGCTTGTTATTTATGGCACTTCAACGCAGAGTGGTATTAACAATACTTTGGGGTAATAAATAACAACAAAATCTATCAATATCAAACAAATTGATGGATAAAAGTAATTCATATCCGGGATTGCCTACTCCGCCCTGAAAAGTCAACGGGTGATGGAGATTACCACAAAGCATATGTTTTTATTAAAATGGGTGCGAACTTTATCTGACTGACGGCACTGTCGGAAAATCCAGTTATAATTGATCATCCTTAAGCAGCAATTGCTTTTTTAGATGATTTGATCTGAGATAACCTATTTCATACTCTCCTATCACTGAAAAATCCGACAGTGCCGGCAAAAACGTAATATTTTATATTAAAACGATACCTTATTATCTTCTGCAACGACGAGTCCAAACCTCATAACTTGCTTCACGGTTGCTATATGTGACCCTGGCCAAACATCCCTGTTTGCGCAATTTTTCTGCTTCCTCCTTTGCTTCGGATTTCCCTAGGCCATAACTCGTATCATAAGTGCACTTAAATGTCCACCCACCAAACTCTCGTGTTCTGGTTTTCATGATATCACAACCGGCACTGTCGGATTTTTCAGTGATAGGAGAGTATGAAATAGGTTATCTCAGATCAAATCATCTGAAAAAGTAATTGCTGCTTAAGGATGATTAATTATAACTGGTTTTTCCGGCAGTGCCAGTCCATACTTATTTACCTTTATTTGGGTTGTGGCTTGGATTACCTACTCTCTGCATTAAAGGCAACTTTCCCCATATCCCCTACCGGAAATTACATATACTGTCAGGTGATATTACCTGTATGGAACACAAGTCGGCAATTCTCCATTCAGTTACATCAGGAGAACTTGCACTCACCAGGAATGAGTATGAAAAATTATTGTCTGCTTGCATCTGTCAAGAGGATCGGGTTCTGTTGATGATGTCTGTCAGTTTAGGATTACGAAGATCTGATATTGTTAGAATTCGGATTTCAAATATTGATCTGGATTCAGCATCTTTACTGTATCATGAGAAAAAGAAAGGGAACCGGATAAGAAATGTACCAATATCACCCAAATTGGTTCAAGAATTAAGAATCCTGATTAAAACAATTCCTATAACACAAAAAACGGTTTTCTCATTCAAGGATCGCCAGGCATATAATAGATTTCAATCACTGTGTAAACGGGCAGGGATCACACACAGACCATTTCATGCCCTTCGGGCTACCTGCGTGAAATTTTGTCAGGCTGCGGGATGGACTCCAGAACAAGTATCACGATTAATAGGAGATTCCATTCGAGTGATTCAGTTACATTATGCAACTCCATCAATTAGTGAAATGTCAGATGTCGTAAAAGAGAAAGAGGTGGTATAATGGCAGAAGAATCAAAAATTTATTGGTTAGGCAAAACAGAAGCAGCTAAAAATGCAATTCAACTTATAACTGTAATATTTGGCTTGTTTTTTTTTATTGTAACACCAAGGTGTTATCCCGATGAGACCGATATATTGTTTGGGCTTCTTCCTGCAACCCTTTTTGTCATGATGATTCTGTTTATTTTTTTACACCTCTTTTATCTTGGTATAAAAAAAATGGAACCTAATAGTACACAATATAATACAATGGAATGGATTTTATCAATAATCGGGCTTGCAACAATAGTATATTTTATCTGCACGCTCCTTTTTTTGTGCATTGGGTTTATTTAACCAAAGGTGATTATTATAGAACGAATCAAAGGCATTCTTACAGAAACGCACAAGAAAGCCCCAACCCTTCAGGGTGGGGAGGATGTCAGAAAAGGTCAACCAAGGATCCCCAAAACTCAAATGTTGATCCTTTACCACACCCTTTTATTACTTCTTCTTGCGGATGTCATAACCACATCATTAGCACTATCATATGGAGCTGTCGAGGGAAATCCTATTATGAGATGTGTCGTATATAGTCCTCTCCTTCATACGGGAGTTAAACTTGTATTCTTTGCTATTGTATGGTTAATTGCCTCCCACACAGCCACACTCCACCCCTTAGGAGAGCAGTCTGTAATCATATCAGCTGTTGTATTTTGTAGCCTCCCTGTAATTAATAATCTTCGTAACTATTCACGCCATCAATTCCTGAAGCGTGTAGGGTTCTCCCCTTGCCAATTTATTTAGGGCATCAAATACGGATTTTCCGTTTTTCCTTACAGTTGAAATATAACTCCTGATTCTACAAAATCTCTTGGCACCTTCA
>JAUWPX010000389.1 GCA_030611395.1 Bacteroidota bacterium
ATTTAACAGGTTAATTCAGTATTATGTTAGAGAAAATAAAAGAGACAATATCTTACTTACATAAACAGACCGGTATAACCCCGGAAGTGGGGATTGTGCTCGGCACAGGGCTTGGAGGTCTTGTAAAAGAAATTGAAACAGAAACTGAAATCAGGTATCAGGATATCCCAAATTTCCCGGTATCTACTGTTGATGGTCATGATGGCAAACTGATATTTGGTAAACTTGGCGGCAAAAAGGTTGTTGCTATGAAAGGCCGCTTTCATTACTATGAAGGATGGGGAATGGATGAGATCTCCTATCCGGTTCGGGTACTCAAATTTCTTGGAATCCAATATCTTTTTCTTTCAAATGCCAGTGGTGGTGTAAATCCCGACTTTAATACAGGCGATATGATGATTATTGAGGATCATATAAATCTTCTTCCTAACCCACTGATAGGCAAACACTATCCGGAGTTTGGCTCCAGGTTCCCTGATATGAGTGAAACTTATTCACAGGAACTTATTAAAAAAGCCGAAGTTATTGCAGGTAAGCTAAACATAAAGATCCACAAAGGAATATATACTGCCACCACAGGGCCTACTTTTGAAACAAAAGCTGAATACAAATATTTCAGGGTGATCGGTTCCGATGCTGTAGGTATGTCAACTGCACCGGAAACAATAGTTGCACACCAGATGGGAATTAAATGTTTCGGTATATCAGTTATTACTGATCTTGGTGTTCCCGGGAAAATTGAGTTCATTACACATGAACTTGTTCAGGATGTTGCCGGAAATACTGAGAAGAAGATGACTTTGATAATAAAAGAGTTAATAAAAGTTTTATAGCATCTGTACTCTATTGATAAAAGCACTTATATGCCGAAGCAGAAAGATTTCAAAACAAACCATGTTGTTTTAGTTTCATCTGCCCATCTTTTCCACGACACTTTTACATCCTTTCTCGCACAGGCACTTCCAATTCTGATTGATAAATTCGGTATCAGCAAAACTCTTGCAGGGTTATTATCAATAGTACAGGGAATTCCCTCTTTGTTCAATTTCCTGGTTGGAATTATGGCTGAGAATTTAAAAGCCAGATATCTGGTTATTTTTTCCCCGGCTGTAACCGCGGTGGCTATGAGCCTTATTGGTGTTGCTCCGGGATATATTTTCCTTGTAATTCTTTTGTTTATCGGTGGTATCAGCTCAACCCTGTTTCATGTTCCGGCTCCGGTAATGATCAAAAAACTTTCAGGTTCCAAAATTGGAAAAGGCATGAGTTATTTTATGCTCGGAGGTGAACTTGCACGAACACTCGGACCACTGGTTATTGTAGGCGTTGTATCACTCTGGGGACTTGAAGGCACTTATAAACTTATTCCTTTCGGACTGGCAGCTTCAGTATTTCTGTTTATCAAGTTAAGGAAGGTAGATATAAGCAGTAGTTTTGAGGGACCACGAACAAAACCGGAATACTGGAAAATCTTTAAAAAATTTCTGCCGGTTTTTCTTGCCATAGGAGGCATTGCATTTTTCCGTGCAGCAATTAAAACTTCACTAACCCTGTATCTTCCCGTTTACATAACTGAAAACGGTGGAGAATACTGGTTTTCAGGCGTTTCACTGTCGGTTCTCCAACTTGCCGGTGCTCTCGGAACATTTTACGCAGGACCTATCTCAGATAAGATTGGCAGGAAAAGCTCGCTGCTAATAATTACCATTGTTTCCCCTGTGCTAATGTACATTTTCACCTTTATCCATGGATTCTGGACCCTCCCCCTGTTAATCCTGATGGGAGTTTTTCTAATCGCTACAACACCAATTTTTTTAGCAATAGTTCATGAACTGGATACAAAGAGGCTTGCTTTTGTGAATGGTGTTTTTATGACCATTAGCTTTACAATGAGTTCACTTAT
>JAUWPX010000403.1 GCA_030611395.1 Bacteroidota bacterium
GCTTTTACCATAAAATTCGGACCATTTCCAATATATGTCATACTGCCAAAGAAAACTGCCCCCACTGAAATTGCAGTGAGCAATGAAACGGGAATGCCTGCGATCAGCTCCTCTCCGGCAAACAGGGTGGCAAACTGATCCTGAAGTCCCAGGGCTAAAGAGTGCAAGGATACTGCAGTTGGAGCATTGTCAAGAAAACCACTTAATGTACCGGTAACGAAATAAAACTGAGTTGGTGTTTCAATTCCCAAATGTGAAGCATTTTGCTGCAGGTATAACAGTGCGGGAGTCATAGTTGCAAATATACCCAGGAATAAGAATGCTACTTCAATAATTGGTTCCCATGTGAAATTATTAGACATTCGGTGGCTGGTCGGAGAAAACACCAATGATAAAATAGCCATTAACAGGATAACTCCCTCACGAATAAACTTAAGGTAATGATATTGGTCAATAATCGGAAGAAATTGATTATTCAAAAAGGCAACAGATAATACAACGCCACCCAGCCATATAAAATTCAATTTTCCTCGTAAACGGATTGGCATTTTCTTTTCAAGGTCATACAGAATGTCTTCAGGCGCTTCTCTTTTGTAAAAGTACAAATCAACCAGATAATAGATCGATAACAACGAAATATTGATAAATAACCATTCGGGTAATAATTCAAAAAACCAAATAAATGGAGCTCCTCTCAGGTAAAGAAGGAAAGGGGGCGGATCACCAAGTGGTGTTAACAGACCTCCACAATTAGCAACAATTGCAATAAAGAAAAGAACAGTATGAACTTTGTTTTTACGTTCTGAATTAGTAACCAGCAGAGGCCGGATAAGAATCATAGCTGCCCCGGTTGTTCCCATAAATGATGCGAGGATGGCTCCAATACCCAAAAACAATGTGTTTACACCAGGTTTAGCAGGGATGAAACCGGTTAGCAGAATACCCCCGGTAATGACATAAAGTGCACCAAGCAATATAATAAACGGAATGTAATCAAAAAGCATCTGATGTATCAGTTCATTTGAGAATCCTTTTAATAATAAAAACATAGCTGTAGGAATTCCCAATATCAACGACAGGCTCAGTTTTGTACTGTTTTTTTCCCATTGGTGGTGAAAGAAGATTGGGCCTACTGCGATCCCTAAAAGCATTAAAAGGAAAGGAATAATTGTGTATAGCTCAATTGTGTTGTGTACTTCATGTCCCATATAATCCGGTTTTTTAAAATTTTGTCCCAAAAATAATTAATTCTTGAGAATAGTAAGCATAGTAAAGAACAATTATAACCAAAAAAAGACAGACCGTCATGTAAGTTATATTGACAAGAAATTGGAAGAATACATCCAGGTATTAGCAGAACAAGACGGGGATAACAAACAAATCAACTATCTTTATTCGCTGCTGAATACGAATTCACATTAAAATAAATAAATACTTGTCATATACTTCGAGTCATGAACAATTTAACATTATGGGATCAACCTGATCAAAAATGGCTTTCTTTTAGGGATGCAAGGAATATTGCCCGATTGTACGAATTGGAATACTATGAAGAATGGCATTCGTTAGTCAGGAAAGAATATAAAGATAAGGAATCATTACCTGATAATATCCCGCCAAATCCTGATGTAATTTACAGGCATGTTGGTTGGAAAGGTTGGTCCGACTGGTTAATATGCCCAAGTGACAAAAAGGTTTATAGCTCATTTTTCAAAGCCCGTGAATT
>JAUWPX010000105.1 GCA_030611395.1 Bacteroidota bacterium
TATGAGATATAAGGATGAAATGGAGAAGATGAGATGAGAGATGAGAAGATGAGGAAAATTAGAAATTAGAAATTAGAAATTAAAAATTGAAGAAAGAGGAGAAGATGGGAAGATGAGGAAAATTAGAAATTAGAAATTAGAAATTAAAAATTAAAAATTGAAGAATGAGAAGAAGGGGTACGAAAAATTAATTACATATTTATTTTGTAATTTCATATTCAATATGTAATTTTGCAAACCGTTTATAGATTGAGTTTCCATCGGTATTGAAAAACAGAAAGAAATGAGGAAAGATATACATCCAAAAGATTACAGGGTAGTTGTTTTTAAAGATATGTCAAACGGAACAACTTTTTATACAAAATCAACTGCATCTTCAAAGGAAAGCATAAAAATGGATGATGGTAAGGAATATCCATTAATTAAGCTCGAGATATCGAATACATCTCATCCTTTTTATACAGGGAAAATGAAGCTTGTTGACAGTATGGGACGTGTGGATAAATTTATGAACAGATATAAGACACATATTGATAAGAAGAAAAAATAGGTAACAAAAAGATTTACTTTATTAAAAGCTCCGGTTTCACGGGGCTTTTTTTATAATTTAATGATACTATGCCAAATTGTCTTAATTTTGAGAAAAAATAGAGAATAAAAATATGAGTGAAATGTTTGAGAAAAAGTTTAAGGGCTTAGTGCTTGCTGAACCTGTTGAGAATGATTCGGAGTTTATCTCTATAATTTCTGATGAAGAAGAGGAAGATATGAAAAAAACGGAACTTCCTGATGTACTCCCTATTTTACCTTTGAAAAACACTGTCCTTTTTCCCGGAGTAATTATTCCAATAACAGTTGGCAGGGAAAAATCCCTTAAGCTTATTCGTGAAGTAAATAAAAAGAGCAAACTGCTTGGTGCTGTTGCACAGAAGGATGATAAAATTGATGACCCTGGTTACAAAGACCTTAACACGATTGGTGCTCTGGCGCAAATTGTGAAAGTTCTGGAAATGCCCGATGGATCAACATCGGTAATTATTCAGGGAAAGAAAAGATTCGAAATGACAGACCTTGTTAGCGAGGAACCATATTTGCGCGCAAAAGTAAAACCACTGGAAGATGTTAAACCGGTGAAAGACAGTAAGGAATTTGATGCTATAATCGGATCACTGAAAGATGTTTCATACAGGATTATCAAGTTGTCGCCACATATTCCATCTGAAGCTTCTTTTGCTATTAGAAATATTGAAAGTTATGTTTTTCTTATAAATTTTGTTAGTTCAAATACTGATGTAAGGGTTGCGGAAAAGCAAAAACTTCTGGAAATGAACGATCTTAAGGAAAGAGGAATCCTTTTGCTTGAATACCTGATAAAAGAAGTTCAGATGCTTGAACTGAAAAATGATATCCAGACAAAAGTAAAAACCGATATTGATCAGCAACAACGTGAGTATTTACTTCATCAGCAGATGAAAACCATACAGGATGAACTGGGTGGTAGTCCCAATGAACAGGAAATGTCCGAGTTTAGAAAGGGTGCAAAAGAGAAAAAGTGGAGTAAAGAAATAGCAGGGGTTTTTCAGAAAGAACTTGAAAAACTTCAACGCCTGAACCCGGCTGCCGGCGAATATTCTGTACAGGTAAATTATCTGCATGTTTTACTTGACCTTCCCTGGGGAGAATATACTGCCGATAATTTTGATTTGAATCGAGCCCAGGTAGTTCTCGATGAAGATCATTACGGACTGGAGAAAGTGAAAGACAGAATTATTGAACATCTCGCGGTACTTAAATTAAAGGGCGATCTTAAATCACCAATACTCTGTCTCTATGGTCCTCCGGGTGTTGGTAAAACTTCTTTGGGAAAATCCGTAGCCAGGGCACTTGGTAGAAAATTTGCAAGAATGTCATTAGGTGGATTGCATGATGAAGCCGAGATAAGAGGGCATAGAAAAACTTATATTGGTGCTATGCCCGGAAGGATTATTCAGAACCTGAAAAAGGCAAAATCGTCAAATCCGGTTTTTATTCTTGATGAAATTGATAAAGTAGGTACGGACTTCAGAGGTGATCCTTCATCAGCACTGCTGGAGGTGCTTGATCCTGAGCAAAATCATAGTTTTTATGATAATTATCTTGAACTGGAATATGATTTGTCAAAAGTGATGTTTATTGCTACAGCTAATACACTTAATACTATAAGCCCGGCATTACGCGACAGGATGGAAACTATTGATGTTAGTGGTTATATTGTTGAAGAAAAAATTGAAATTGCGAAAAGACACCTGTTGCCAAAACAGCTTGAAGCACATGGAGTGGTTAAAAAACAACTAACGTTCTCCAAAAAAGTGCTTGAAAGGATTGTTGAAGATTATACACGCGAGTCGGGAGTACGGGAACTTGATAAGAGAATTGCAAAAATCATTCGTGTTACTGCAAAGAAAATTGCTTTGGATGAACAATATGATACTAAACTTGCTCTGAATGACCTTAAAGATATATTGGGTCCTGAAGAATACACGAAAGGGATATACCAGGGTAATGATTATGCGGGTGTTGTTACCGGATTGGCATGGACAGCAGTAGGGGGTCAGATACTTTTTGTAGAAACAAGTTTGAGCAAAGGAAAGGGAAAACTTACACTTACCGGAAACCTTGGTGATGTTATGAAAGAATCAGCAACCATTGCCCTGGAATATATTAAAGGACATGCCGGCTTACTTAACCTTCCCGATGATCTTAGTGAACAATGGAATGTCCATATTCATGTGCCCGAAGGTGCTATTCCAAAAGATGGTCCATCTGCAGGAATAACAATGGTAACGTCACTTGCTTCTGCCTTTACAAAAAGAAAAGTTAGAAAGAATATTGCTATGACAGGCGAAATTACACTTAGAGGTAAAGTGCTTCCTGTTGGAGGCATAAAAGAAAAGATCCTTGCTGCGAAAAGAGCCGATATAAAAGAGATCATCCTCTCAAAAGAGAACAAAAAAGATATTGATCAAATTAAGGATTTGTATCTGAAAGGACTGAGTTTTTTTTATGTTGATGAAGTAATGGAAGTAATTAACTATGCTCTTCTTGATCAGAAAGTAAAAGATCCGATGAAAATAAGTAGAAACGGATAAGAAGGCGGAAGGCGGAAGATTGATTTTTTATTTCCTGACCAATTAGGACAAGAAAAAAAACATGTATCTTTATCAAAAAGTAAAAAATTTATGCGTATGGGACCATCAATATTCTGGGGACTGTTCCTGATCTTTATCGGGTTCGCCCTAATAATTAAGTATGTATTTGATCTTGATATCCCTGTTGGCAAAATTGTTATCGCTTTGTTTTTCATTTTTATTGGTATAAAATTGCTTGTTGGAAAAACAAAATTCTTTCATACCAGACAAAAAGAAATTGATATTGTTTTTAATGATACAAGATTAAACGGGAAAGATATCAGCAGTTCTGAATATAATGTAATATTTGGGAAACTTGTTCTTGATTTAAGAGATATTGAATTGTCAGACCTGCCTAAAAGACTGGAAATTAATACAATATTCGGAGCCACCGAAATAATGATCAATGATAGTCTGCCAATACATGTTAAAGTAGAAGCTGTTTTTTCAGGTGCGAGGTTGCCAAATGGTAATACTGTTACATTTGGAAGCTCTGAGTATTCTACATCTTCGTACAATCCTTCAGATAAGTTCTTATTGATTAAGTGTGATGTTATTTTTGGAGGTTTAGAGATAAAATAGGAAACTTTAACTTATGTTTTTTCAATATATGAAAAAAATTGCAGTTTTCCCGGGTTCTTTCGATCCAATTACGATTGGGCATGAATCGATTGTCAGAAGAGCTTTTTCTTTATTTGATGAAATTATTGTAGCAGTTGGATGTAATATTAATAAAAAGGGTTTTTTTCCGCTTGAGCTGAGACTAAAATGGATAAATCAGGTTTTTGAGAATGATCCAAATGTCTCTGTTGATAATTATACTGGATTGACAGTAGATTATTGCAAAAAAGTTAATGCCCGGTTTATTCTTCGCGGGTTAAGAACATCATCCGACTTTGAGTATGAAAGAGCTACTAACCAGATAAATATGGTAATGCATCCTGAAATTGAAGTGATTTTTCTATTATCAAAACCTGAGTTTACACCGGTTAATTCTTCAATAGTCCGTGATATTATCCGTTATGGTGGTGATGCAAGCAGGTTCCTTCCGGATAGCTCTGACCTGAAATCATTTAATATCAGGGATTATCCCAAAGGGGATTGTGATGATTAAGTTCAGAAAGGCAGGGATACTGCTTATTATTCAAATACTTTGTTTTTCTCTTTATGGGCAAGATGTGACAATCTCCGGGAATGCACCTGCTTATAGAGGAGAAAAAATCGAGTTTTTTTTGTCACCAAATCCAGTAATCCAAATTGATGAACCGGTCGGTGAATGTTTTGTTGATAGTGCAGGGGATTTCTTTTGTGAATTATGTATAGAAAAAACTTGCAGAGTATATGTTCCTCTGGGAATTTACCGGGGTTATTTTTATGTAATACCAGGGAACCGGTATGATTTGTCTCTGCCTCCGCCAAAGAAAAAAACAATTGAACAGGAGTTAAATCCATATTTCAAAGAGAACCTTATTCATATGGGGGTGCTAAATGAAGATAAGAAGGGATTGAATTTCCTGATACAAGAATTTGATGAACTATTTTACCCCTTGCTTAATGATGCCGCTATTAATGCATATATTCATAAGACATCGGACTATAATAGCATAATTGATACGCTAAATATCCTTGATGACAGTACCGCGGTTCCTTTTTATTATAATTATAAAAAATACAACATCGAATTGGTGAAAATAATCTCATCCGGTTTTTCTAAAGAACACAAGAAACTATTTTCGTCTGCCGGACTTTCACTGGATTACAATAATCCCTCTTGTGTTGTTTTGATCAACCAGGTGTTTAACAACTACTTTTCTAATCTTGCCCGTACAAAAGAAGGAAAAAGGATTTATACTTGTATTAACAGGGACAGGGACTATTTTAGTCTGCTTGAACTTGTAAAAAATGATCTTTCGGCTTCAAATGATTCGTTACCTGAATTGGTGATATTGAAAAGTATTTTTGAAGGGTTTTACCAGGAAAAGTTTTCAAATACAGGATTATTTGAAATACTTGATTCGATACGGGTTAGCACAAAAATAGTTGCGCATAGAATTTTTGCAAAACAAATTAGAGAAGATGTTACGCGGCTTATGAAGGGCTTTCCGGCGCCTGACTTTGCCCTGGAAAATACGGCAGACAGCATTACTGAACTTAATGCGCTAAAAGGGAAATATGTTTATTTAGGATTTTGTTCAGCCAGGAGCTATCCTTGTATGAGACAATTTCGCCTGTTGAATGAGTTGTTGAAAAAGTTCAAAAAAAATCTTGTTATAGTTATTGTTATGGTTGATAATGATATTTCTGTAGTAAAGAAATTTGCTAAGGATTATGGTTTTGAAGGGATCGTGCTAATTGCAGGAACCCGGAATGATCTTCTTAAACAATATAAAATAAAATCATATCCTACATACTACCTGATTAATCCGGATGGGAATTTTCTCCTTTCTTCGGTCCCTACCCCTGAAGAGAATTTTGAATCAATATTCCGGAAAATATTGAGTCTTGAACCCAGCACCCAGTAACCAGCACCTAGCACCCGGTATTTATTCCTGCCTTTTCAAGTATATTAATAATAGAAGGATAAGTATTTTTGGTTATAACTGAAACTTCATCAGGATTAAACCACCGTGCTTCTGTAATGTCTTCCGCGGTTTGAGGAGTAAGTCGGTCAGAGCCATTATGAAACATTTCAAACCAGCTTGTTTTTTTTTAAACAAGGTTTGTTTTAAAGGAAAAAATATTGTATGTGGTACCGAAAAAGGTTTTTTATTAACGGTACCGTATTGCCGCTTGCGAACGTACATAC
>JAUWPX010000294.1 GCA_030611395.1 Bacteroidota bacterium
AAACTCCTTTTTAATTAATAAATTATGTGATATTATTAGTTTTCAAAGATAACATAAAAGGGACTAAAAGTCGAAATTATTGTCTTGGAAATACTTTCTCATCATTCCCCTGAAGCTCATATTCAACACCATATACAGTAATGGGAACACCTTCGCGAGACTTGTTTTTAATTAATACATCATTTTTCGTTACGTTGATTATCAATAATCTTTCCCGGAATTTTATACTGAACGAATAGTTTTTCCATTGTTCAGGGATCAACGGATTAAAATGGAGTTTCCCTTTCCTTACCCTCATGCCTCCAAATCCTTCAACAATAGCCATCCAGGCTCCGGCCATACTTGTTATATGTAATCCTTCAGCAACTTCTTTATTGTAATCGTCCAGATCAAGTCGTGCGGTACGAAAAAATAACTCATATGCTTTATCAATATCACCTATCTTTGCTGCCAGGACAGAATGAATACAGGCTGAAAGAGATGATTCATGTACGGTTCGTGCCTCATAGTATTCAAAATTTCTTCTTATAGTCTCAACATCATACCGCTCTTCGAAAAAATAAATCCCCTGTAAAACATCTGCCTGCTTAATAAAACATGAACGCAGGATCCTGTCCCATGACCAGTGTTGGTTCAATGGCCTGATATCCGGATCAAGATCTTCAGCAATACATTGTTCTTTATCCATATAACCATCCTGCTGAAGGAAAATATTCTGTTTGCTATCGTAGGGTAAATACATATTCTGTACGATCTTTTTCCAGTGTTTTGTCTCCTTCTCAGAATCAAAATTCAATTTATCAAGCAATCTGGTGTATTTATCCGGAGTTTTGTTTTTGACATAATTTAAGGCTTCAAGAGTATATTCCAGTGTCCAGACTGCAATAGTATTTGTATACCAGTTATTGTTTACATTATTCTCATATTCGTTAGGACCGGTTACACCAAGTATCACATATTTATTTTTATTAGTAGAAAAATTGACCCTTTGGCTCCAGAATCTTGAGATTCCAATTAATACTTCCAAACCCCAATCCGTCATATAGGTATTGTCACCGGTATGATTTATATAATTGAATATGGCATAAGCTATTGCCCCGTTTCTATGTATTTCCTCAAACGTTATTTCCCATTCATTATGACATTCTTCTCCATTCATGGTAACCATTGGATATAAAGCCGCTCCGTCTTTAAAGCCCAGTTTAGCGGCATTCTCAATAGCTTTTCCCAGATGTTTATACCGGTACAACAATAAGTTCCGGGCAACTTCTGCACCTGCAGTATTCAAATAAAACGGCAAGGCATAAGCTTCGGTATCCCAGTAAGTGCTTCCCCCATATTTTTCTCCCGTAAAGCCCTTGGGACCAATGTTTAATCTCTCATCTGTCCCGGTATACGTTTGATTAAGCTGGAAAATATTGAACCTGATACCCTGTTGCGCTGCAATATCCCCGCCAATAACAATATCGCTTTCCTCCCATTTTTCCATCCATGCTTTGGCATGTTCCTTAAGCAGATTATCAAATCCTTTGCCAATTGCTGTATTCAATACTTCCGCCGTTTTCTCCATTATATTCCCGAGGGTATAATTCTGTGTGGAAAGACTTGAAGCATATTTATATATTACAATCTTTTCACCTTTTTTTACCTGAACATCTATGCTGTTTGCAACATATTTTTCCCTGTCGCTTACAATCGGTTTTGGCTCCTGAATTCCCCCGTTTTTCTCCACCAAATACCGCATCCCGGTACAAACATGGAAATCCAGCTTTCTTGTTTTCACCATCACATAACCTTCTCCGCTTCCGGCATGTCTGCTAACTTCATCCCAGAACTTTTCATTGTAATTCGAGTCCTGATTCTTAACATTAGCATCGAGGTATGGTTCAAAAATTATACTACCGTTGAAATTTTCAGGAGTAACAGAATAACGTATAACACCAATTTCCGTATCAACAATACTGAGGAATCTTTTCGCTCTGATACGAACAATTTTACCACTAATTAATTTTGCACTGAAGGTTCTCTCGAGGTATCCTTCATGCATATTCAACACTCTTTTAAAATCAAAAACACTGCACCTGGAAAGATCAAGCTCTTCATCATCTATCCTTACATTAATTCCAATCCAGTTTGTTGAATTAAGTACTTTGGCAAAATATTCAGGATATCCGTTCTTCCACCATCCCACGCGGGTTTTATCCGGATAATATACACCGGCGATATAACTTCCCTGGAGTGTTTCACCACTATATTTCTCTTCAAAATTCGCTCTTTGCCCCATCTGTCCGTTACCAAGAGAGAAAATACTTTCCGAAGCCAGATTATTTTCCGGGTCAAACCCATCCTCAATAATCAGCCATTCATTATGTTTAATATACGAGTTCATTAAATAAGTTTATCTGTTTGTTTTTTAATATTATACGTTATTCTCAATTCAAATATTAATTACTTGTTTTCTATCTCATCCACATCATTAACAAAAACCACAAATATTGCAGCAATGAACATTGAAACCCCTCCTGCTATGAGCGCATAAATTGTTTCACCACCAAACAGGTTTTTTACCATCAACCCCAGGATGGTAGCTGCCATGATCTGTGGAATTACAATAAAGAAATTGAATATTCCCATATATACACCCATTTTGTTTGCCGGTAACGATCCGGTAAGAATAGCATACGGCATTGCAAGAATACTCGCCCATGCAAGACCAATTCCTACCATAGATATAATAAGAAGGTTTGGATCGTTAAAGAAGTAAATTGAAATAAGTCCTAATCCTCCTGCGAACAAAGAAATCATATGAGTTATTTTCCTGTTTGTCAGTTTTGCCAGCACGGGTAATAAAAATGCCACTAAAGCCGCAAACCCATTATAAACAGCAAACAATATCCCCACCCAGTCAGCACCGTCGTTATATAATTCAGAGGTTGTATCTGTTGTACCATAAATATGGCTTGTTACGGCTGAAGTTGTATATATCCACATAGAAAACAGGGCAAACCAGGAGAAGAACTGAACAAAAGCCA
>JAUWPX010000301.1 GCA_030611395.1 Bacteroidota bacterium
ACCTTCTTTTTCTTTATTTTCCCTGAGAAATTCTTCTCCGGCTGTTTTGTGCTTGTTAAATTGATTATTCATTTGTTCAAATCGTATTTTATTATTATGAAATCGTACTTTTTCACGGGCAGTTAAACGGTCAATGATCAAAGTATCGTTGTTGAAAGCAGAGATTAAACCCTCATAGAATATATCCATATCGAGTGTGTCCCAACCCTTGGCTTGAAGGTCTTTCCCAACATATACACCCAGACTGTAACTTATGGTGTCTGTGTAATTTTCCAATTCTGCGGATGAATTTGTTTTATTGCATGAGGAGATGGTCAGCACTCCTAAAGCTATGATTAACAGAAAATTTATTTGTTTCATAAGGGTTATTCTATTTAAAAATTAAAAATCAGGTTACGAAAGTAATAGAAATAACAGAAAAGTAACTAATTTGGAATAGGTTTTTTCTTTTTATTTCTTACTTTTCTTTTACTCTTCGCACTCTGCACTTTGCTCTATGCCTAATTTCTTACTTCTTCACTGCTCTTATCATATGTCTCTTGCCCGGTGGACCTTTTAGCAAATTAACATCATACCCGATATTTTTAAGTATTCGTTTAACAGAACCCTTAGCCGAGTAAGTAGTCAGAATCCCGCCTCTGTTTAATGCTTCGAAAATTCTGAAAAAGATATCATACGACCACATTTCAGGTTGTTTATCCGGACCAAAGGCATCAAAATAAACCAGGTCAATGCCCGGAGCAGGGTTATACGTTCTCAGGTTAGCTTTTATTTTTTGGAACGTGAACCACGGACTAAGCATATTTGTAACTCCCCATTTGCTTTGATGCAGTTCCTTAAATGTTTCCCTGGTATTTTCAGGAAGCAGATCAGGGTAATTTAGTTTACTTACCAGTTCCCAGTCTAAAGGATACTGATCAATACCAAAGTAAAACACTTTTTTCTTTAGTTTTTCCGCTTCAATAAATGTTAGTATCGCGTTAAGACCGGTTCCAAACCCTGCTTCAAGAAGGTAAATAGCATCCTTTGTACATTTATGAAATCCTTCTTTGATGAATACATGCCCGGATTCCTGCAAAGCACCGTACATTGAATGATAATGTTCTTTTAACCCTGGAACAAATAAAGTATGTGATCCGTCTTTAGTTTCTTTTATCTCCTTTTTCCCTAGAGAATTCCCAGGGTTATTATTAATTTGATTCATTGAGCAGCTCCTGTTTGAAAAACATTACGAAAATACATCTTTAAATTAATATCCAAAGATTTGTGGCAACCAGAGGCTAAGAGACGGAACATAAGTAACAAGCAGAAGAACAATAATCATAGCAATGAACAGGGGAATGAGAGGTTTGATCACTTTCTCAATTCCAATTTGTGCAACACTGCAACCTATAAAAAGAACAGACCCTACAGGCGGAGTACATAATCCGACACTTAGATTCATTATCATAATAATACCAAAATGGATAGGATCGAGTCCGAGTTGTGAGGTTACAATTGGAAGAAAAATTGGTGTAAAAATTAAAACTGCCGGTGTCATATCCATAAATACTCCAACAAATAAAAGGATGAGATTGATAATGAAAAGGATTATGTATGGATTGTCACTGATTGAAACCAATCCGGAACTCACCTCCTGTGGGATGTTTTCAAATGACATCACCCATGAAAGTCCCATTGATGTGCCAACAAGAAGCATTACCATAGAAGTTATACTTACTGTTTTTATCAGGATACCAGGCAGATCTTTCCATTTTACTTCCTTATAGATCATTGAAAGGATAAGAGTATAAAGTACTGCCACTGCCGAGGCTTCAGTAGCAGTGAATATACCGGCGATGATACCGCCTATGACAATTATAAGAAGCAAAAAACTTGGAATAGCATCCAGGAACCTGAATATACTTTCTTTGATGGTTACTTTCTCCGACCTGGGATAATTTTTTCTGTATGCGAATGCTGCTGCAACTCCCATAAGTGCCAGACCGGTTAATATTCCCGGAATGTAACCGGCAATAAATAATGCAGCAATGGACACTCCTCCGCTTGCCAGAGAATAAACAATCAAAATATTACTTGGAGGAATTACCAGTCCTGTTGTAGCCGATGTGATATTAACTGCGGCACTGAATGATTTATCATAGCCCTCTTTTGTCATTTGTGGATGCATAAATCCTCCGATTGCTGAAGCTGAAGCAGCTGCCGATCCGGAAATAGCTCCGAATAACATATTAGCCATAATATTCACAAATGCGAGTCCTCCAGGAAGATGTCCTACCAGAACCTTCGCAAAATCGATCAGTCGCCTGGCAATACCGCCCTGGTTCATAAGTTGTCCTGCAAGTATGAAAAATGGTATAGCCAGTAAAGTGAAACTGTCAAGAGCTGTTGCTATTTGTTGTGAAAGTGTAGTAAATGCCGGGATCGGATCGATACTGATAATTATTGTTAGTGTCGCGGATAATCCGATACTGTAAGCAATTGGGACTCCCATTGCAAGGAGTATAATAAAACTTAAAACAAGTACAATTATTCCTGTTGATTCCATGGTTTATCCCTCTATCGATTTTGCCTTTTCAAAGAAAATAAATGTGTTACTCACTGCATAGAAAATCATCAATAAACCACTTACAGGTAAAACCAGATAGACATAACCAAGTGGTAATTCGAGGGCGGCAGAGATCTGACCGAGAAAAAACCTTGTATAAACAAGCCATGTTCCGCCGATAACAAATATAACCAGTGCAAAAACTACAATTAGGGAATTGATTACAACCTCAAGGTATTTTCTTTTTCTGAAATTAAGTTTTGATGGCAGCAGGTCGATTGCCAGATGTGTCTTTGTTCCGGTACCATATGCTGCGCCCAGCAAACCAACCCAAATAAGTAAAAAGCCGGCAAGTTCATCGGTAAACGAGCTGGGAGAATTAAATAAATAACGACTG
>JAUWPX010000145.1 GCA_030611395.1 Bacteroidota bacterium
GGGAATAGGTGAACGACTGAAGTAAAGAGCCATGCCATTTTTGTCAATGACTACTTTTGGCAGATTAGGATCAAAAATCTCTTTTTTATTAGTAATTTTCTTAACAAGTGTAGAAATCCGGATTTTTGGGTCAATAAAACTTTTGGATAGATGGGATAGTATCGCAGGATCGAGAAAAGGTTCGTCACCCTGAATATTTATTACCACATCAACAGGATTATTACATGATTTTTGGTAAAGTGTAATAGCTTCAGCGCACCGGTCAGTGCCACTTTTATGATCGGGAGAAGTCATAATTGCATGCCCCCCAAAGCCTTCAACCTCTTTCCTTATCCTTTTGTCATCTGTTGCAACAATAACATTATTAAGCGATAAAGTGCATCTTTCATAAACCCTCCTGATCATTGTTTTTCCGCCAATATTTATCAGTGGTTTACCGGGGAATCTGGTTGAGTTGTATCTGGCCGGAATAATTCCTATTGTATTCATATTTTTTCAATTTATTGACAAAGCTAATTTACAGAAAATTTGGGGATTAATGTTAAATTGTAAAAAAATCTCTAATTTTGCACACAATTTGTATTTATTTGTCAACTATATGAATGATGTTCAGAAAATAAAACAGAGATTTGGAATTATTGGAAATCATATTGGCCTGAACAGGGCAATTGATATTGCTATACAGGTGGCGTCAACTGATTTATCGGTATTGATTGCCGGCGAAAGTGGTACCGGAAAAGAAGTTTTTCCGCAGATCATACATCAGTTCAGTTCAAGAAAACACGGACAATATATAGCTGTTAATTGTGGTGCTATTCCGGAAGGAACTATTGACTCGGAGTTATTCGGGCATGAAAAAGGGGCATTTACCGGAGCAATAGACAGCCGGAAAGGTTACTTTGAAGTAGCTAACGGAGGAACTATCTTTCTGGATGAAGTGTCTGAATTACCACAATCCACACAGGTAAGATTGTTAAGAGTGCTGGAGAGCGGCGAGTTCATCAGGGTTGGTTCATCCAGGATGCAAAAAACTGATGTTAGAGTTATTGCAGCTACTAATATTGATATTATACAGGCTATCCGGGAGGGGAAGTTCAGGGAAGACCTCTATTATCGTCTTAATACTGTGCCGATAAATATGCCTCCCTTACGAAGCAGGGGTGATGATATTCATTTACTGTTCAGAAAATTTGCTACTGATTTTGCTGAAAAGTACCACATGCCGGCTATTAGGTTAACAAATGAAGCAGTGAGTGTTCTTCTTAATTATTACTGGCAGGGAAATATAAGACAGTTAAAAAATATAACGGAACAGATATCTATTATTGAGCAAGAAAGGGTAATTGATGAGAACATATTAAAAAGCTATCTTCCTGGTTATCACGGAGAAAAACTTCCTGCAATAATAAAGAAAGATGAAAATAAAGCTTTCTCTTCTGAACGGGAGATACTTTATAAGATATTATTCGATATGAAAAATGATATGAATGATCTAAAAAAACTGGTTGTTGAGATAATGGAGAAGGGAAGTGACAATTTTGAGATTAAGGAGGAGAATGCAGATCTGATAAAGAAATTGTATCATAGCATTGAATCACCAGGCGGAGAAATAATTAATCAGCCTGCGGAGGTAAAGAAAAGAGAAGAAGCAGATATTCAGGATACCGAAGAAGTGATCGAAGAATCACTCTCACTGGTTGATAAAGAAATTGAATTGATCAGGAAAGCACTGGATAAATACCATGGAAAAAGGAAACGAGCAGCAAAAGAGTTGGGGATTTCCGAAAGGACACTTTACAGAAAAATTAAAGAGTATGATATTGAGAATTAATTCAGAAAACAAGAGACAATGAGATATTTAGTATTTAGTATATTGTTTTTCCTGGTCTTCTTACTAAATGGGTGTAAGATAAATTATTCATTTTCCGGGGCGAATATTTCACCTGAAATAAAAACAGTATCTGTTCAGTATTTTCCAAACAGGGTAACTCCGGGAAATGGTTTTGTAAACCCGAATTTCAGTCAGACTTTTACCGATGCTCTGAAAGATAAGATAAAAGCACAAACCGGTCTTGTTTTTGAAACAGATCTGGGAGATGTGGATTTTGAAGGGGAAATTACAAGATATGAGGCAGATCCTCTTGCTGTTACAGGACGCCAGATTGCTGAATTAAACAGGTTTACTATTACAGTACGGGTTAAGTATACCAATACTGTTAATCCTGATGAAAGTTTTGATACCCAGTTTTCACGATATGAAGATTATGAAAGCTCCCATGATTTGCAATCAGTAGAACAGGATCTTTCAGAAAAAATACTCGAACAAATAACAGAAGATATTTTTAACCAGGCATTTGTGAATTGGTAGAATAATATGTCAGGGTTTTATAAACTATCTATGTGACATACAGTAAATTGTGTTATTTTCAGAAACCTTTGGTATATTAGGCTAAGGCTAAGTATGATAAAAATGGTTTTTGGCTTTAATATAATTACTACCTTTATATTTTGTATAAAATAGCGTAACATCTGTATTTATCAGTTAAGTATTAAGTAAATTTATCTATGAACAGGGAAGAATTCCTTAAATATCTGGAGTCCCCCGGCCAACTTGACAAGAGAAGCATTTTGGAAATGCATGAATTACTTAATGAATTTCCATATTTTCAGACTGCTCACTTGATGCTATTGAGAAATTTGTATGTCCTTGGTAATATAAAATTCGACAGTCAGTTAAAAAAGTCAGCAGCTTTTATTGGAAACAGAAGTGTTCTTTACTATCTTCTCCAAAGACCTGGAATTACAGTGGAGGAGGGGGCCGGAGAAAGCAAATCTTACCAAAAAACTGAAGAACCGGTAACAGAAAAACTAAAAGATAAAGTTCCTGAGAAAAAAGAACCTGAAGTTTCAATAACGATGGAAACCGGTGAAAAAATGAAGCCGGAACAGGCTGATAAACAGGGAAAAGAAGCCCTGGCTGATGTTATTTTAAAAAGGATTGAAGAGATTAAGAAGGGGAAAGAAGATGTACAGGAGAAAAACATAAGTGCAGGAGCCCTCCCCATTGCAGGTAAAATCCTGAACGAATTCGCATAAAAAAAAAAACCGGAAAAAAGAGAGGAAAGTCAAGCAAAAGACTCAAAAGTAAATCAGATACTGGAAATAGGAAATGAGAATGAGATTATTGAAGATATTTACGGAGAGAAGGAACAGTTAGATGCTGATGAACTGAAAATAATGGCTGGTGATGATGAATTACTTGAGTTAGAGGAGGAAAACATACAGGAAAACTCGCAGGATACGGCTGATGAAAAAGTGAAAAACGATGAACTTATTAACAAGTTCATTATTAATAGCCCCCATATTTTACCCCAAAAGCCAGATGTTAGTGATAAGGAACAAACGGACATTTCAGAATCCAGTGGAAGAGAGAATGAAGGGTTTATTACAGAAACTCTTGCAAAAATATATATTAACCAGGGCTATTATTCGAAAGCTATTTTTGCCTATGAGAAATTAAGTTTGAAATTTCCGGAAAAAAGTAGTTACTTTGCAACTCAAATTGAAAAAATAAAGAAATTAATTAACGAACTATAAATCAGTTAGAAATGGGCTTTTATGTATTGATTTCAGTATTAATCCTTATGGTGTGTGTGTTTCTGATACTGGGTGTATTGGTGCAAAATTCCAAAGGAGGAGGATTAGCAGCCAATTTTTCTTCTTCAAACCAGGTAATGGGTGTAAGAAAAACTGCTGATTTTCTTGAAAAAGCAACCTGGACCCTTGCTGTATCATTATTGGTGTTTAGCTTAATTGCTAGTGCCGTAATTCCAAGAGGAAGTAATGAGGGCAGATCAAGGGTTGAGCAGCAAATTGACAATGCCATTGATCCGTCACAGGTGCCTAATATGCCTACTGCTTTTCCTGAACAAGGCGGCTCTGATGAAGAATAATTCCTTTTATTCCCTCTATTCCATCGGATAGTGTCAGTCTGTCATTATTATGACATATTTTCGAATTAGTATTGTAATTCGTGATTATCTCCAATATATTGGTATTCAGGATTATGAATTTCCGGTGAAAGATCGGGGCAAATATAATCTGTAATTCTGTCCTGTATATATGCATGATTGTATGAGAATAACGTTTGGCATAAAATATGATAATCGATGTACAGCTTTCTAAAGTCTAATTATATAACTAAAAACTAATAATATGTCGAAAGTAAATGTAAAACTATTAGCCGACAGGGTTTTAATCGAACCACAAGAGGCAGAGACCAAAACAGCAAGTGGTATCTATATCCCTGATTCAGCTCAGGAAAAACCTATGCAGGGGAAAGTTGTTGCAGTAGGTTCGGGTACTAAAGATATTGAAATGGAATTAAAGGTGGGTGATACCGTATTATATGGTAAATACTCCGGATCAGAGATCACGATTGATAATAATGATTACGTTATTATGAAACAATCTGATGTTTTTTTAGTAATATTATAGTAAAAAATTAATTTTAGAAATAAATAAAAACTTATAAAAATGGCAAAAGAAATTAAATTTGACATAGATGCCCGTAACGAGCTTAAAAAGGGTATTGATGCTTTAGCTGATGCAGTAAAAGTAACATTGGGCCCAAAAGGCAGGAATGTTATTATTGATAAAAAATTTGGCGCACCACAGATTACCAAAGATGGTGTTACAGTTGCCAAAGAAATTGAACTGAAGGATAATTTTTTGAACATGGGTGCTCAGATGGTAAAAGAAGTTGCTTCAAAGACCGGTGATGATGCAGGTGATGGTACAACTACAGCAACAGTTCTTGCTCAATCAATTATCGAAGTTGGAATAAAAAATGTTACAGCCGGTGCAAACCCAATGGATCTTAAAAGAGGAATTGATCTGGCAGTAAAAGCTGTAGTTAAAAACCTGCATGCTCAGACTGAAATTATTGGT
>JAUWPX010000200.1 GCA_030611395.1 Bacteroidota bacterium
TATTTTTAGCAATAAACATGGGTGGGAGTGGGACAGCGCCTTCATTCTCTGCAGCATATGGTGCAAACATTATCAGAAAAGGCTTAATCCCCGGTTTATTTGGTATTATGGTATTTATAGGTGCTATTGTTGCAGGAAAAGATACTGCAACTACAGTAGGTAAAGATATTCTATCTCCTGATTTAATGACCTATACCTTAGTTTCAATTATTTTGTTTTCGGTAGCGATTGCTTTACTGATTGCAAATCTTTTGGGAATACCCCAATCAACAAGTCAGGCTACAGTTTTGGCAGTGACAGCACCTGCTGTATATTTTAATACATTAAACACAGATAAGCTTTTTTTTGAAATACTTCCAACCTGGTTTGTATTGCCAATAATCTCATTTTTTATTTGTCTTTTTATCGGGAAATATATTTATAAACCGATTAGGAAGAGAACATTTTTTTTTAAGAATATTTCAAAAAAACCATATATAAAAGCATTAATTATTTTAATGTCATTATATGTAGCTTTTGCAATTGGTGCAAATAATGTAGCTAATGCCGCGGGGCCTATTGCATCGATGACCATAAATGAACTGGGGATTCAGGATATAAATGACAACTTTATTCTTATTATGATTCTTGCAACATTAATAGTAGCGCCAAGCTTTGGAATAGGAAGTTCATTTTTTGGGAAAAAACTTGCAGAAAATACCGGAAAGGAAATTGTTCTTTTTGGATCAATAGAGGCAATTATTATTTCATTTATTACTGCAAGTTTATTGTTACTGACATCTACTATTAAAGGGATTCCTGCTTCATTGGTGCAATTAAATACTGCGGCAATTTTGGGCATTGGTGTTGCTAAGTTGGGCACGAAAAATATTTTTAAGAAGACATCTGTAAATAAGTTTTTTATAGTTTGGGTATTTTCACCAATATTTGCGTTTGCTTTGTCTTTGTTATTGACATATTTAGCAGATTATTATGGGTTGCTGTGATGCAGATAATTATTCTGATATCAGGGTATAAACTTTTCCCGGAAGGCTTCTAACAATTCCGGCGAACTCCAGGTTTAAGAGTATTGGTGATGCTTTACTTACAGGCATTTGGGCCTTCAGGCAAATGCTGTCAATTGGCAAGTCGCCATATTTTTTTAAGATATCCACCAGTTTTATTTCTTCTTGTGAGAGTTCTCTGAACAGTTGTCTTTGAATTGTTTTTTTGACTTCTCCGGGCGGATCCCAACCCATTATATATTCAAGATCCCTGACTCCTTCAATCAGAGCAGCTTTATTGGATTTAATTAACCGGTTACATCCTTGTGAATAATTGTCGCTCACTCTTCCGGGGAATGCAAAAACATCCCTGTTATAAGAGTTAGCCAGGTCGGCAGTGATCAATGCTCCACCTTTTGGGGCTGACTCAATCACAATAGTTGCATCTGCCAGTCCGGCAATAATCCGGTTCCTTTTAACAAAATTGTTTTTTTCAGCCCATTCATAACTCATAAAGTCGGAGATCAAAGCTCCTTCTTTCAGAATCTCATTGGCAACCGATTTGTGTGAAGCAGGGTAGAGAGTTTCAAGTCCATGACCCAGAACTGCTGCAGTTGGAAGGTTGTTTTTTAAAGCGGCTTTATGTGAACAAATATCAATCCCATATGCAAGTCCGCTTACAATAATCACATTGTGTTTTCTTTCAGCAAGATCTGATACAAGTTTGTTACATATGTCCTTGCCTCTTTCAGTTGCTCTCCGGGTTCCTACAATACTAATAACCTTCTCCTGGTTCAGGTTCAGGTTTCCCTGCAAGAATAAAATAATCGGGGCATCCGGACAATGTTTCAAACGTTCAGGGTAATCTTCATCGAGATAATAGAGGGCTTTAATATTCTTCTTCTGAATATACTCGAATTCTTTCCCGGCTTTTTCGATTATCCCCGGGGTCGTAATTTTTTTAGCAAGAAAGGTACCAACCCCGGGTATTTTTTCGAGTTTAGAAGCCGGTTCATTAAAAACAGCTTCAATGCTTCCTGCATAAGCAATAAGCTTTTTTGCTGTTACAGTTCCGACTCCCGGGATAAGACTGATAGCAATTTTATATATCAGGGGGTTTCTTTCCATTATTAAACTATACCCTGATCGAGCATTGCATTGGCAACTTTGAGGAACCCTGCAATATTTGCCCCTTTAACATAATCGATATAACCATCTTTTTGTGTCCCGTGAGTTTTACATGCATGATGTATATCTCTCATGATTTGGTGAAGCTTATCATCAATCTCTTTTCTTGTCCAATTCATTTTCATTGAATTCTGGGACATTTCAAGTCCTGATGTAGCTACACCACCTGCGTTAGCAGCCTTTCCGGGTGCAAAAAGGATCTTGTTTTTCTGGAAAATCTCAATTGCCTCAGGAGTGCTTGGCATATTAGCACCTTCACTAACACAAATAACCTTGTTATTTACCAGGTTAGTTGCATCATTAGCATCTAGTTCATTTTGAGTTGCACATGGAAGGGCGATATCTACATCTACTTCCCAGGGATGTTTTCCCGGAATGAATTTGGCGCTTTTAAATTCCTGTGCATAAGGCTCAACAATATCATTATTAGTAGCTCTCAATTCGAGCATGTAATCGATTTTTTCGCCTGATATCCCATCCGGATCATGAACATAGCCATCCGGGCCGGAAAGGGTAACAACTTTAGCTCCAAGTTCAGTGGCTTTTTGAGTGGCTCCCCAGGCAACATTTCCGAAACCTGAAATTGCAACTGTTTTATCCTTGAATGATTCCCCGATAGTTTGAAGCATTTCTTTTGCAAAATATACATTACCAAACCCTGTTGCTTCCGGGCGGACAAGACTGCCTCCCCAATTCAACCCTTTTCCTGTGAGAACGCCGGTGTGTTTCCTGGCAAGTTTTTTATACATACCATACAGGAATCCAATTTCCTGACCACCTACACCAATATCTCCTGCCGGAATATCTGTTTCGGCTCCGATATTGTTCCAAAGCTCTAACATAAAAGACTGGCAAAAACGCATGATCTCTAATTTGGATTTCGCTTTAGGATTGAAATCACTTCCTCCCTTTGCTCCACCCATTGGAAGGGTAGTTAAACTATTCTTAAATATTTGTTCAAACCCCAGAAATTTCAAAATACTTAAATTAACACTTGGGTGAAAACGTAAACCTCCCTTATACGGACCGATAGCATTGTTAAATTGGATCCGGTAACCAAGATTAACATGAGTATTCCCTTCATCATCAGTCCATGGTACCTTAAAAGTGAAAATTCTGTCAGGCTCAACAAGCCTTTCAATAATGCCTGCAGTTTTGAATTGCGGGTTTTCATTATATATCTCTTCAATTGATTCCAAAACTTCCTTGACAGCCTGAAGATATTCATTTTCTCCGGGGTGCTTTTTCTCAAGATTCGAAATTATTTGATTAACATTCATAAGTATAAATTTTTATTTGTTATGCCTTATTTTGCAGCTAATTAATTCACGGTAAAATTAATTAGTTGAGAAGTAATAATAAATGATTTACCTCATGTTGCAGGTATTTTTTTTATTCATTTACTTGTGTAGAGTGAAAGCTGGGTTATTAGTTTTGCTTTATCTTTCTTAGATAACCCTGTAATACTTATTGGAGGATATTTTGCAATTCCCTTTTTAAGCTTTTGATAAATAATTAAATAATCCCTCATTTTGAATAATGAAGAGTTTGTCTGAAATTTTACAAAATCCTTTTTATGAATTTCAATAGTATTTTTTTTCCCTGAAAAAATTCGCATCGAATAAAATTTAAAAACAATATTATTCCCGTTATCTGAAAAATAGATATAGTGAAAATCCCTAAAGTAGTTTAGTATTATTATTAACACAAAAACTCCAATAATAATAAATGACCACTGGGATTTATTCAA
>JAUWPX010000337.1 GCA_030611395.1 Bacteroidota bacterium
GGCAAATTTCTTTGGAATAAAGGGAAATACTTATGTAACACCCGAATCACCATCGATATTACCTTCAATTACAAACAAAAGCCTTATACAACTTGCTGAAGACCTGGGATTAAAAACGGAACGCAGAAAAATTGCTTTTGATGAACTGGATACTTTTGATGAGGTGGGTGCATGCGGAACAGCTGCCGTAATTAGTCCGATTAAATCTATTACAGATCCTTTAAATGGTAAAATTTATAAGTATTGTAAAGATGATAATCCCGGAAAAATTTCATTGAAATTGTATGAAAAACTAGTCGCTGTTCAAAATGGTGATGAGCCTGATTTGCATGGATGGGTTGAAATAGTTGAATGATATGGGAGAAAAAAAACCGAAAATTGGCAGAAGGAAATTAAGAGGTTCCTATATTTCATCTGTTATTAGTATTTCCCTGGTACTTTTTTTACTTGGAATTCTTGGTCTGCTTATGCTTAATGCTCATAAACTTTCGATTTATGTGAAAGAAAATATCAGTTTTTCAGTAATAATTAACGATCAGGTAAAAGAAGTTGAAATTAAAAAATTGCAAAAGGAGTTAGATGCTACTGGTTATATTAAGTCGACAGAGTATGTGTCAAAAGAAGATGCTGCCAGGGATTTGCAAGAAGATCTGGGAGAGGATTTTATTGATTTTCTCGGATATAATCCACTGTTAGCATCTATTGATGTTTATCTTTATGCCGATTTTGCCAACCCTGACAGTATTAGTGTTATTGAGGATAATTTGTTGTCTTATCCGATGGTAAAGGAAGTTTTTTATCAGGAATCGCTTATACATTTAATAAATGAAAATGTTAGAAAAATTGGAGTGTTTCTGTTAATATTCAGCGGCTTGTTGTTTCTTGTAGCAATAACGCTAATAAATAATACTATAAGATTATCAGTTTATGCAAAACGTTTTATTATACATACTATGCAACTGGTTGGCGCAACAAGGGGTTTTATACGGCGGCCATTTCTTGTAAAAAGTTCATTGCATGGGGTGCTTGGAGGACTATTTGCTATAATGTTATTATTGGGACTTCTCTATTTAATTCAAAAAGAGTTTATAGAAATTTTCAATTTTCGGGATGCAGATATAATAGCAATTCTTTTTGCCGGAATAATTCTTACGGGTATTGTTTTGAACTGGATTTCAACATACTTTGCAGTAAATAAATATCTCAGAATGGAAGAAAATGAGTTGTTTTAGGAGCGAAGGGCGAAGAGCAAAGAGCTTTGAACCTTGAACCTTGAACCTTGAACCTTGAACTTTGAACTTTATAACACATTATATATCAACTTATAAAATTAAAGCATCTAAACAAATAAATTATGGCAATAAAAAAGAAGAATGAACAAACAGGCTCTGGGTTTCCGTTGGGCAGAGAGAATTATATATTATTAATTATTGGATTTGTTATAATAGTAACTGGATTTCTTCTTATGATGGGAGGAAAATCAGAAAATCCGGATGAATTTTTTCCTGAGCAAATATTTAGCTTCAGAAGAATTACACTGGCTCCGATTATTGTGTTATTCGGATTTGTATTTGAAATATGGGCAATAATGAAAAAACCTAAAGGAGAAGGTGAGTAGTTGAGTAAGTTGAGTAGGTGAGTAGGGAAAAAGCACCCAGCACCCAGCACCCGGTAACTGACTCGTAACTTGTAACCCGTAACTCGTAACTCTTTGAAATAGTGTATTTTCAAAATAAACTCACATTTTTTTATGAACTGGTTTGAAGCGCTCATTTTAGGCTTAATACAGGGGCTTACAGAATTTTTACCGGTAAGCAGCAGCGGACATCTTGAAATTGGCAAGCATTTTTTGCAAATAGAGTCAGAACAAAGTTTAAGTTTTACTGTAGCCGTTCATGGTGCAACAGTGTTATCTACAATAGTTGTTTTTTGGAAGGAGATCAGGGATCTGTTTTTAGGATTTATAACTTTTAAATGGAATGATGAAAATAAATATCTGGTAAAAATATTAGTGTCAATGATTCCCGTGGGGATTCTTGGCTTGTTTTTCGAAGAGGAAATAAAACAGTTTTTCACGGGGAATATTGTTTTTGTAGGTGCTATGCTTCTGGTTACAGCTACATTGCTGTCACTAACATATTTTTCAAAATCAAAAGGGAAAAACATTTCATATCTTAATGCTTTTATAATCGGAATTGCACAGGCATTAGCTGTTTTACCGGGTATTTCCAGATCAGGTGCAACAATTGCAACCGGTATAATGCTTGGAAATAACAAAAAAGAGATTGCACAATTCTCATTCTTAATGGTTCTTATCCCTGTAATCGGAGCAAACTTTAAGGATATTTTATCCGGCGGGTTTTCCGGAGCTTCCGGTATCGGGGTTATACCTATTGTTGTTGGTTTTATTGCAGCATTTGTTTCCGGACTTCTTGCATGTAAATGGATGATTAATATTGTTAAGAAGGGAAAATTGATTACTTTTGCAATTTATTGCACGATTATTGGTTTTTTGGCAATCTTGTTAGGGTAA
>JAUWPX010000358.1 GCA_030611395.1 Bacteroidota bacterium
CCGCCCAGAAGGGTCCCTGCGAATAGTGATGGTAAAGGAGGGACTTTCATTACGATAATAGCGATTAGTAAAGCGGGGACAAGAAATAACCATGGGGTAACATTAAAATTTGTTTCAATAACACTGCTAAACTCTCCGATATTGGTTTGCACAGCGTCAAAATCGTAGGTAAATCCTATTACCAGGAAAATGATAAGGGTTATAAGTATTGACGGACCGGTTGTAAGCACCATATACCGTATATGTGTAAACAAATCGGTGCCGGCAACTGCAGGGGCGAGATTTGTTGTGTCAGACATGGGTGACATTTTATCACCGAAATATGCTCCGGATATAATAGAACCCGCCACGATACCTTCATTTATCCCCATAGCACTTCCGATACCGATAAGTGCAATACCGATTGTTGCAATGGTTGACCACGAACTGCCGGTGGCGAGTGAGACTATTGAACATATTACCACGGAGGCAAACAGGAAAATGCCGGGATTAAGTATTTTCAACCCATAAAAGATCATTGCCGGAACAACCCCGCTGATCATCCAGGTGCCTGCCAGGGAACCGATAAGGAACAGGATAAGAATGGATGGCATGGCTGAATTGATGCTTTTAACAATACTTTTTCTTATAGACTTCCATTCCAGACCCAGCCGGCTTGCAATTAACCCTGCAATGGCGGATGCAAAGATCAGCGCCATCTGGTTTGCCCCGGATAACGTATCATCACCAAAAAACAGGACATTCAGGGTTAGAAAAAAGATCAGGAAAACTATAGGAATAAAAGCCTGGATTAATGAAGGCTTTTTTATATTATCGCTCATAAAGGAAGTTCAAAGGTTCAATGTTCAACTATTCTACCCGGATCTTCTCCCAAACAGGACATTTTTAATTTTGGTATATATGCTTTTTGATGTATTATTTTCATTACTGTAATATCCCTGTCCATAGCCATAATCGTAACCATAACCATAACCATATCCATACCCATAACCATACCCATAACCATAGTAGCTGGGGATCTTAACATCGTTTACAATGAGACTTAAGTTCTTAATATTCTTTTTATTATAAAGTTCATCAATATATTGTATAACGTTTTTAGAAGAATATTTCTGACGGACGATAAAAATATTGGTGTCGGTGTACTGTGTTAACAGTATAGCATCGGTAACAATGGCGACAGGCGGAGTATCCAGTATCACATATTCGAATTCTTTTTTTGCTTTATCAAAGAATTCTTTCATTAACGGCTTTTCGAGAAGTTCTGCAGGGTTGGGAGGTATGGGGCCGGAGGATGCAATGTAAAGATTTTCAATATCAGTAGACCGGATAATATCTTCATAACTTGTTTCATTAATCAGATAAGTGCTCAAACCCTCATCATTACTCACATTAAAGTCTTTATGTATTTTTGGTTTCCTCATATCTAATCCTACGAGCAAGGTTTTCCTGCCTGACATTGCAATAATAACAGAAAGGTTTGTCGCTATAAAAGTTTTTCCTTCACCGCTTATGGTTGACGAAATTGAAATTATATTCCTCCCTTTTTCGGGTAATAGATATTGAATACTGGTTCGAATGGACCTGAAAGATTCGGCTATGGATGACTTTGGATTTTGTACTACAGGGAGGTCAGATTCGCCGTGATTATGCCCGATAGTTCCAAGAATAGGAACATTAGTGTTGTTTTCAATATCAGACTTGTCAATAATTTTGTTATTGAAGTAATCAAACAGCAGGATGATAACCAGAGGAATTGCTAATCCAATAACCAGTGCTATCATATAGTTCATTGAGTTCTTTGGTGAAACTTTTGCAGCATTATCAACGCGGGCTATATCGAGGATCTTGTTATTAGGAATGTTTGATGCCTGAGCAATTCCTGATTCTGCCCTTTTCTCCAGCAGATATGTGTAAATATCATTATTAAGATTGAATTTTCGTTCAATTCCAATAAGTTCTCTCTCGGTAGCAGGTAATTTCCTTGCCTCCTTTTCGACTTCCACTATTCTTTTGTCCATATCAACCCTCGCGATATTAGTGGAATGGATCAGGTTTTTTAAATTTTCCAGGAGTCCTTCTCTGGTGTTTCTTAACTTTTGGGTTGTAACATTTATTAAAGGGTTATTTTCTTTCGCGGCAAAAAGCAATTCGGCTTTCTTAGAATAGAGGTCAGATAATTGTGTTAGCAGCGACATTAAAACAGGATCGTTTATACCCACGACCGAAGGGGCAATAATATCTTTAAAGTTCGACTTACTT
>JAUWPX010000127.1 GCA_030611395.1 Bacteroidota bacterium
ACTTTTTTATCTTCCATTGCCTGGTTTGGTTTATCTGTCATTTTTTATTTGTTTTTACGTTGGTTGCCAATAAAATCCACTGAAAAATTTATGCATGAATTTTTCAGGTTAGATACAAAACGCCTGCCAATTTATTCTATACGCCAAATTGACATGTCTAAAGAAATGATAGAATGATAGAATGATAAAATGATAGAATGAAAAGAAATGGTAACTAAGTCACTTTTAACTTTAGTCACTTTATACGTGTTATCTCAGCACCGACCTTTCTAAGGCGTATATCAATTTCCTGGTATCCACGGTCGATTTGTTCGATATTGTGAATAACACTGGTGCCTTCAGCAGAAAGAGCTGCAATGAGCAATGCAACTCCGGCACGGATATCGGGAGATGACATAATTGTTCCACGAAGTTTAAATTGGCGGTTAAGACCAATAACAGTTGCCCTGTGAGGATCGCATAGTATAATCTGGGCGCCCATGTCAATCAGTTTGTCAACGAAGAACAACCTGCTTTCAAACATTTTCTGGTGGATAAGTACACTTCCTTTAGCCTGAATAGCTACAACCAGCAGAATGCTGAGGAGATCAGGTGTAAGTCCCGGCCAGACACCATCGGAAATGGTCATGATAGAGCCATCGATGAATGTCTCAATTTCATAATGGTCTTGTTCGGGAATAAATATGTCATCATCCTGTTTTTCAAGTTTTATTCCAAGGCGCTTGAAAGAGTCAGGTATGATACCCAGGTTTTCGTATGAAACATTTTTAATTGTGATTCCGGAGCCGGCTATAGCTGCCAGGCCAATAAAGCTTCCTACCTCAATCATATCCGGCAGGATTGTATGATCACATCCGCCGAGTTCCCTGACACCTTTGATCTTTAGCAGGTTTGATCCTACACCGGTAATTTGTGCTCCCATCTTGATTAGCATCCGGCAAAGTTGCTGAATATATGGCTCACATGCAGCATTATAAATTATTGTTTCGCCGGGGGTTATAACTGAAGCCATTAGTAAGTTTGCTGTTCCGGTAACAGATGCCTCATCCAGGTGTAAATAGGCTCCTTTCATCGATTCAGATTCAACTTTATAAAAGCCATCATCCTGATCATAGATGAATCTGGCACCTAATTTTTCAAAACCAATAAAATGAGTATCAAGTCGCCTTCTTCCAATCTTATCCCCGCCGGGTTTAGGAATATATCCCTTGCCATACCTTGCCAGAAGCGGACCAATGATCATGATTGAGCCTCTTATAGTTGCACTTCTTTCTTTAAACTCCGGTGAATGAAGGAGGTCAATTTCGATATTTAAGCTGTGGAATGTATATGTTGATTTTTTTTCTTTTTGAATTGAAACACCAAGAAATTCGAGAAGTTCTAATAGATTGTTAACATCCCTGATATCGGGAATATTCCGGATAGTGATTTTTTCAGGGGTTAGAAGAGTGGCGCAAATAACCTGAAGAGCTTCATTTTTTGCACCCTGCGGAATAAGTTCCCCTTTTAACTTTTTCTCTCCTTTTATTTCAAAGGTGCTCATTCAGCTTATATTGAATTTCAAAAAAAAATCTTTTTTACTTTTTTCTGTACTTTTTCTTCCGGGGCTTAGATAATAATTCTTTACTACTGCTCAGTTGAAAACCATCCGGCACCTTAAGTTTTCCATGAGACATTTCTTCCAAATCTTTCAGAATAACACTATCATGTGCCACGTTAAGATTCCATATGAGATATGATTTTTTCATATGGTTAGCTATCAGAGTAATAAGATATTCTTTTTCTTCCTGATCTTCAATACTGCAAGCTTTTTCAATTATTAATTCCACAACCCTGCCGTAATGAAGGTATTTTATCCTGTTTTTAACATAGGGTACAGGTTTGGGTTTAGATAAAAGAATCTCCTTTTCAGGTGTTGGAAAAGGAGAATCAATATCAAGTGTAAAATCAGACATGAGTGCAAGGTGATCCCATAGTTTATGCTTGAAATCACTAATATCCCGAAGATGAGGGTTCATATTACCCATTACAGAGATGATGGTTTTAGCAGCCTTGTTCCTTATTGTCCGGTCCTCAATAGTTGCTAAATGATCAACCATTTTCTGGATATTCCTTCCATACTCCGGTAAAACCAGGTCTTTCATCTTCGTGTTGTAATCAAATACTTTTTCCATAAACAGCTATATTCTAATCTGCGCAAATCTAATTGAATTTCAAATAGAAATCAAAACTTTAATTAATTTATTTAATAATACACAGCAACTTGAGTTAATTATTAACAATTTTCAGTTTAGCAAATCTCAAAAGCAGTTTTTTCTGTCCATGATTGCTAAAAGAAACAGTTACTTTAGTATTGGGATATTCTCCTTCGAGGGAAATTACTTTGCCAATACCGAAGCTGATATGTTCTACAGCCATTCCGGGCTGGATATTCACAGGATCACCCTCATTCAGGTTGTGAAAATTGCTTTTTGAGAGCTTTACTTTCCCTGCCGGGGTCCAGTTCAAGACTGATTTTTTTGATGGAGTATTTCTCAAATAGGATTTTTGATAACCTTTTTGTGAATAAGCGGGTTTATGTCTTGTAAAACCGTTTGATACCGGTTTATTATAAATATTAACATTGATCCAGTTGAGGTATTCATCATCTATTTCTCTTATGAACCTGCTTTGTTTGTGATCTTCAAGTTTGCCATATCGATATCTTGTAGCAGCAAAACACAGGTAAACCTGTTTTTCGGCACGGGTAACAGCAACATAGAACAGGCGGCGTTCTTCCTCAAGATCCTTAGGATCATCAACTGACATGTAGGAAGGGAACAGGTTTTCCTCAAGTCCGGCAACATAAATATATTCAAATTCCAGTCCTTTAGCAGAATGAACCGTCATTAGTGTAACCTTTTCTTTATCTTTCTCTGTTTCAGTATCCTGGTCAGTATATAGGGACACCTCCTGTAGATATTCTGCCAGTCCGGGAATTTTATTTTCTTCACTTGTTTCACCTGAAGTGAATTCCCTGATCCCGTTCAGCAATTCCTGAACGTTATCATATTTTGACATGATCTCGGGTGATTCGGGATCATGAAGGTCTTTCAATATTCCGGTTTTTGAGGCAACTTCTTTTGCCAGATCATAAGCATCTTTTTTCTTTAGCTGGGATGTAAAGTGATCAATCTGCTCAGCAAATGAGTTAATTCTTTTTTGTATCCCCTTGTTAATTTCAATTTTGTATTTATCCGGGGTAGTAATAACCTCCCAGGGTGCTACATTATTATCTGCTGAGCATTTTAGTATCTTATCCAACGAAGTTTTTCCGATACCACGGGCCGGGTAATTTATAATTCTTTTCAGGGCTTCTTCATCATTATGATTAACCATCAGTCTGAAATAGGCCAGAAGATCTTTAATTTCCTTTCGCTGATAAAAAGATAATCCTCCATATACTTTGTAAGGTATATTTCGTTTCCTGAATGCTTCTTCAAGGATCCTTGACTGAGCATTTGTGCGGTAAAGGACTGCATATTTACTGTACCTGTTTTTTTCTCTCAGAGCATTATCAAAAACTGAATTAGAAATAATAAATCCTTCTTCTATATCTGTTGATGCTGCAAAAACTTGTATTTTTTCTCCTGCTTCCTTCCTGGAGTATACTTTTTTAGGGATACGGCCCTGGTTTTTAGCAATAACACTATTAGCAGCATTTACAATATTTTGAGTGCTACGATAATTTCTTTCCAGTTTATACAAACTATATCCGGGATAATTATTCCGGAAATTCAATATATTTTCGATTTTTGCCCCTCTGAAGGAGTAGATGCTCTGGGCATCATCACCAACCACACAAACATTATTATGAACTTCAGCAAGCCGGTTAATGATATTGTACTGAACATAATTAGTGTCCTGGTATTCATCAACTAGGATATAACGGAACTGATCCCGGTATTCTTCCAGTATTTTTGGGAAGTCCCGGAACAGAATATCGGTATTAACCAGGAGATCGTCAAAGTCCATCGCACCGGCTTTGAAACATCTGGTTGCATAGATTCGGAATATCTCTGCAATCATTGGTTTTCCGGTATGCTCGTCACGATTTAACAGATCAGGATTATTTTTGTATTTCTGTGGGGTAATAAGGTTGTTTTTTGCACGAGATATTTTACTGAATACCTCGGCGTATTTATAAACTTTGTCATCCAGATCAAGCTCTTTGATTATTGACCTGACAAGTGTTTTCGAGTCGTTGGTATCGTAAATCGTGTAATCTGCCGGATAACCGAGATGTTTTCCTTCTTTTCGTAGTATTCTTGCAAAGATAGAGTGGAAGGTTCCCATCCACATGTATTTAGCTGTATTCAAACCAACAATAGCAATAATCCTTTCTTTCATTTCTCTTGCCGCTTTGTTGGTAAATGTGAGTGCAAGAATGTTAGGGGCAGGAATACCCTGTTTTAGCAGATGAGCAATTCTGTATGTAAGCACCCGGGTTTTCCCTGCACCTGCACCTGCGATTATCAGGGCTGGTCCTTCATAATTAATAACCGCTTTAACCTGTGCTTCATTAAGCTCTTTCAGATACTTTTCCATTATGATATGCTTGCCCGGTTTACAAAACGCACCAAAATTAATATATGTTAGATAATATTAACATTAGCGAGAGAAGATATTTAATGAAAGTTGTTAACAAATTCTGATCTGTGTTTTTCGAAACAAAATGCTTATTATTGCAAATATTTGATCATATTTATATTGTATAATAAAATAATTACAGCCCGGGGGGGTTATTAATAAAACATGCTATTGCACAGGAATTATTTTCATATGGGCAATTTTGAATTAATCAGGAAATCAGGATTTATTATTTTTTTCTTTTTAGTATCGGGTTTTTGGGCTTATTCACAGGTCACTTCTCCGTTATCATCAGGAGTAAGATACACGTCTTATCCTGATGAACCTGAAAGAAAAGATCCGGTTTTTATTTTCTGTGTGCCAGGGGGGGATAGTGATTTTTCAGTTGGAGAACTTGTTGCAACTCCTCCCGGTGGAATTGCAGGGTGTACCTTTGCCTGGAGCAAGTATAACCCGTCGGATTCCGTTTTTGATTCTTCATTTCAGATTGATACAGATGTGAATTCATCAACAGTAACAGGACTTGAATCAGGAGGGTACAAGGTAAGGATCAGGGATGCAGTCAGCATGGATACTTCATTTATTGCATGGGTGTTTGCTGACAGGCCATATGATAGTATAAGGATTCAGAATCGCACTTGTGAGTATATTGCATTTAACGGATATGCAGGTACTACACCCTTTTTTTATTATGATACAATTGATAATTCCTCTATTTTACTTGGAAACGGGATAAGTTTTCACTGGTGGTCTGATCCTGAATCTTCGATTCCGTTTCCGGATATTGAAATTAACCCTGTTACCTATCAGCCTCCTTATGAAGATACATGGTATTACCTTACTGTAACCGATAGTTTCGGATGTTC
>JAUWPX010000096.1 GCA_030611395.1 Bacteroidota bacterium
GGTACTAGGTACTGGGTACTGGATACTAGGTGCCGGGTGCTTATTTGAATTTATCAATTGATAATCCGGATTGTCTTACGATGGATCGAAAAGTCCCAATTGGAATTTCTTTTCTGGGTGAAGGAACAATGACTATTTTGTCATCTTTTTTATATTTACAATGGCTTCCCCTCTGAGAAGTAAATATAAAACCATTTTTTAGCAAAGTTTTAATGATTAATTTAGATGATGGCAGCTTAGACATTAATATATGTTTCGCCAATCATGGTCTCATTAATATTCACAAATGTTTTAGAAGCTTTCTTATCATCAAAATACAATTGTAAGGCTTCATTAAGATTATCAATAGCTTCTTGTAAAGTACTACCGAAACTGGACACATCAACATTTAAACATTGTGAAACATAGTACTTATCTTCTTTATATACTATATATTTTAGTGATTTCATGAACAAATGTTTTTATAAATGTACGATAAAATAAACAAATAAACTCCTCAACAAATCAACAAATAAACTTTCCTTATATTAATATCTCTCCTGATACCATTCAACAAACCTCCCCACTCCTTCTTCTATCCCCGTATCGGGTTTATAATCAAAATATTGAATTAAATCCTCTACATCTGCCCATGTTTTCTCAACATCACCGGGCTGAATTGGCATATAGTTGATCTTTGCCTTTTTTCCTGTAGCTTCTTCAATCGCATGTACAAAATCCATTAACTTCACAGGATTATTGTTTCCAATGTTATACACTTTGAATGGTGCAGGTGAAGTAGTGGGATCAGGTTGTTTTGGATCCCAGTCGGGTTTTCCTTCAGCGGGATTATCAAGCACCCTGACTACCCCTTCTATGATATCATCAATATAGGTAAAATCACGCTCCATCTTACCATGATTGTAAACATCTATTTGTTCCCCTTTCAAAATCTTCTCAGTAAATATAAATAGTGCCATATCCGGTCTTCCCCATGGACCATAAACTGTAAAAAAACGTAATCCAGTAGTCGGGAGACCATAAAGATGACTGTACGTATGCGCCATCAGTTCGTTGCTCTTTTTTGTTGCTGCATACAGACTCACAGGATGATCAACATTGTCATGTACCGAAAAAGGCATTGATTTGTTCAGTCCGTATACACTGGAACTGCTGGCATACACAAGGTGCTTTACTTTATTGTGTCTGCAGCCCTCAAGAATATTAATAAAACCAACCAGATTACTGTTTATATAGGCATGTGGATTCTCCAGACTGTACCGCACACCTGCCTGGGCAGCCAGATGAATTACCCTATCAAATTGCTCTTCCCTGAAAATGGATCCCATTGCCCCTTTGTCTTCCAGATTGTTTCGGTAAAATGTATACCTGTGATATTTATGGCTTTTTACCGGCTTACTCCAATCAATTTCCTCCTTTTTAATACCGGTTTCAGCCAGCCGGTCAAATTTCAGCTTCTGATCGTAGTAATCGTTAATACTGTCCAGGCCAACAACTGTATCCCCCCTGTCAAGTAATCTTTTGGCAAGGTGAAAACCAATAAATCCTGCTGTTCCGGTAAGAAGTATCTTCATGCTTAAAAACGTTTCGAGTTACGGGTTACGAGTTACGAGTTATCTACAGCTTCGCCCACTTAGTCCCATATAGAAACCAGGCAAATTTTAAATAATTTCGCACAAATGTAAGAATATAGAATGGATAAATCCTGTCAAAAATCAGGTTGTTTATCCAAAGTTTTTCACCATCTCCTCACAAATAAATCCGGCTGTTTTGCCATCCCCATAGAATTTTGGGAAGTTTAATTTTTTATTCATGCTAAAATCTGTTACGGCTTTTATTATCTTTTCCTTATCCGCATCAACCAAAACAGATGTTTTATTTTTCACCAATTCAACCCATTCTGTTTCCTTCCTGAAGATAATACAGAGCTTTCTGAAAAAATGTGCTTCCTTCTGGATGCCGCCTGAGTCAGTCATAATAAGTCTGGCGTTCTTTTCCAATAATATAACCTCTAAAAATGAAACAGGTGGCATTACTTTCAATAATGGTTCATTCTTAATTTCCTTACATAACTCCTTCGAAAGGTTTTTTTCCAAAGCCGCGCTTGTCCTTGGGTGCAACGGTAACACAATAGGTATATTCTGTTCCCTTGCAATCATAAGAAAAGCTTCAAAAATGGATCTTAATCTTTCAGGTATATCGGTATTATTGTCCCTGTGTATAGTAGCCAGTACGAATTCTCCCGGTTTGACTCCAATTTCAGTAAGGAATTTTTCCTTTTTTTCTGCCAGTTCACCGTAAAACAGGCTGTTATCGTACATGATATCTCCTGAATGAAAAATTTTGGGGTTATCAATCGTATATGGAGGGCTGTTCTCGGGTCGAAATCCTTCTTTGATAAGATTCTTAAACCCTGCATTTGTTGGTGAGAATAATAATGTAGACACATGATCACACATGATCCTGTTTATCTCTTCCGGCATATTCTTGTTAAAAGATCTTAATCCTGCTTCAATATGAACAACAGGACAATGAAGTTTCGAAGCAGCCAATGCCCCGGCAAGAGTAGAATTTGTGTCGCCATAAACAATAACACAATCGGGCTGTATATTCAGGATTATATCCTCGAGTCCCGTCATCATTGATGCTGTCTGTTTGGAATGTCTTGCTGAACCTACCTTTAAATTGTGATGCGGCTTAGGGATATGGAGTTCATCAAAAAAAACAGAAGATAATTCCTTATCATAGTGTTGACCGGTATGGACGATAATTTCTTCAAATTTACCGGAATATCTCTCTTTTATCGTCCGGCTAATCGCAGAAGCCTTAATTATCTGTGGTCTGGCTCCTACAATATTTAAGATTTTAATCATAGACTGGGTACTGGGTGCTATTTCGCATAGTTAACAGCCCGGGTTTCGCGGATAACGGTAATTTTAACCTGTCCGGGATAAGTCATCTCATCCTGTATTTTCCGGGCAATTTCATACGACAGGTTCTCCGCATCTTTATCAGTGGTTTTGTCAGCACCAACAATAACACGCAGTTCCCGTCCTGCTTGTATAGCATAAGTTTTCGTTACACCCGGATAGTTTAATGCAAGTGATTCAAGATCTTTCAGGCGCTTGATATATGATTCAACTACTTCTCTTCTTGCCCCTGGTCTTGCTCCGGAAATAGCATCACAAACCTGAACAATAGGTGAAATAAGTGTTGTCATTTCAGTTTCATCATGATGTGCACCAATGGCATTGCAAATGTCAGGGTTCTCTTTAAGCTTTTCTGCCAATTTCATTCCGAAGATAGCATGTGGCAATTCCGGCTCATCATCAGGTACTTTGCCAATATCATGCAGTAGTCCGGCACGTTTAGCAAGCTTAGGATTCAGTCCTAACTCTGATGCCATAATTGCACAAAGATTAGCCACTTCCCTTGAATGTTGTAACAGGTTTTGTCCATATGAAGAACGGTACTTCATTTTACCAACCAGCCGTATAAGTTCAGGGTGAAGTCCGTGGATACCCAGATCAATAGCTGTTCGTTTACCAACTTCAACAATCTCCTCTTCTATTTGCTTTCTGGTTTTGTTCACTACTTCTTCTATCCTTGCCGGATGGATCCTTCCATCAGTAACAAGCCGATGTAGTGATAAACGGGCAATTTCTCTGCGAACCGGATCGAAACCGGATAGAATTATGGCTTCCGGTGTATCATCCACAATGATCTCTATCCCTGTAGCTGCTTCCAGCGCCCTGATATTCCTCCCCTCGCGTCCAATAATACGGCCTTTTATTTCATCCGACTCGATATGGAAAACGGTAACTGAATTTTCAATAGTACTTTCTGCTGCAACTCGTTGTATTGTCTGAATAACAATTCTTTTTGCTTCTTTGTTAGCTGTCATTTTTGCTTCATCAACAATCTCATTGATATAGGACATAGCATCCGTTTTTGCTTCATCTTTCAATGATTCAACAATCTGGGATTTAGCATCTTCTGCAGACAACCCCGAGATAGTTTCAAGTTGCTCAACCTGCCGCTTATGCATTTTAGAAAGCTCCTCATTCTTCTTCTCAACCAGTTCAATCTGATTTTTTAAATTATCCCTGACAGCTTCAACTTCATTCTTTTTCCGTTCAATCTCCTCAATCTTCTGAGATAAAGAAGCTTCCTTTGCATTAAATCTGTTCTCGGCCTGGGATAATTTATTTGTTCTCTCGTTAATAAGTCTTTCATGATCTGCCCTAAGCTGAAGGAATTTTTCCTTTGCCTGTAATATTTTATCTCTTCGTATTACTTCACCCTCTGCTTCAGCTTCTTTAATAATGTTTCCACTTCTCTTTATCAATGTTTTCTGCCAGACCAGATACGCTAATATGGAACCACCGGTTAAACACACAAATCCAATCACTAAAGTCGTCCAAAGCGATATTGGTCCAATATCCAATACAGGTATAATATTTATCATAATTCTTGTATTTATTGGTTATAAAAAACCCGCAGAGTTCCCCCAACCTTTTATAAAAACCCCTGTTCGACACGGGTGGAGCCGCCAAATAATTTCGGGCTTCCAACGTCTTCTTGCGAAGATCCCCTAAGGTACTTGGCCTGCCCTAAAAAATCTGAGACAAGCTCCAATTAATTAAGTGTTGAGTTTTTAAAGCATTCGAGGAAACAATGCGGGTAAAAATTTTATATGTAAAGAACGTATATTACTCTTTGTTAATATATTCGTTTAATTCTGAAATAATCTCTTTAACTCCATCAAAAACAGGTGATATATCATCCTTTTTTTCACTATCAATCACCTTGATTACAAATTGTAAAGCAGCCATAGCTAAAAAATCCTGTACATCTTTATCCGTGTACCTTTGTTTATATTGAAGAACTTTTTCATTAATCATTCTGGCGGCTCTTCGAATTTCCTCCTCATCTTTCCTTTCAATTTTTAAAGGATAATACCTGTCAGCCACATTTACCCTTATTGAAAGTCTATCGTCCATTATTGAAAATCTATTTATTTAAAAGAGCAATACATTTATCTATTTCCCGCACTATTTTGTTTACCCTGAGCTTTGTTTCATGAACATCATTATCTGTTCCTGAAACTGTCTTAGCAATTTTCAGGGTGTTATATTTTGTTTTTATATTATCAATTTCTTTTTCATGCTGAGCAACCTTTTGTTTTAACTCTCTGTTAGTTGTTAACAAACTTTTTTTCTCTTCCTTCAATCCATCACATAAAGCCATTATTTGTTTTGTTCTCTCTTTCAAAGAATTAAGTATGTCATCCGGTTCCTCCACTATAATAGTGTATTTTATTACAAAGTTAACATACGTAAGGTAATTACAAAAATAATAATATCCAAATTATAGTAATAAATAATTAGCCCTGGTTGTTACTTATCTACAAATGATCAAAATAATAATCAATAATAAGTAACAACATAAGTTAATTTAACCCGAATAATTCATAAACTTTGATGAATTATTCTGACGATTAAGTAAATGTAAGGGTTTCATTTGAAAAATAATAACCTTTTTAATTACTTTGCGGATTAATTTTTTCTTAAAGTACTATGAGTTTTATTTTTAGATATTTATTAGTAAGCTGCATTATTTTCACTGCTATCAATTCACAGGTTGTTCAGGCACAAGAAATATTCAGATCCCCTGTTAACTACCCGATTAAACTTTCTGCTAATTTCGGGGAGGTCCGTGAAGGTCATTTTCATTCCGGCATTGACATTAAGACCGGTGGAGTTACGGGAAAAAGCATATATGCAGTTGCTGATGGATACATTAACCGTATTAATGTATCAGCTAATGGTTTCGGAAAAGCACTATATATTACTCATCCCAACGGATATGAAACTGTATATGCACACCTGCAAAACTTTACTCCTGCTATTGAAGCTTATGTAAAAGATCAGCAATATGAACAAAAATCCTTCCGGGTAATCTTGCATCCGGATAAGAATAAATTTCCGGTTAAAACGGGTGATATAATTGCAAAATCAGGGAATACAGGTAGTTCCCTCGGACCGCATCTTCATTTTGAGATAAGAAATGAAAATAATCAACATCCTGTTAATCCACTTCTATTTCATTTTAATATTAAAGATAACATGAACCCTATCATTAGCAGGATTCACTTATACCCATTGTCAAAAGAGAGCCATATTGATTCTTCATTTGAAAAAAGAGTTTATAAA
>JAUWPX010000006.1 GCA_030611395.1 Bacteroidota bacterium
AAAACTTTTCAACAGATTTTGTACAATTGCCTCAGCAACCATTTATTTTATCATCAAAACAATCAGAGCTTATCCGGGAAATTATGTTCAACATGCAGGTTGAAAAAATATTCAGGCAGCCTCTTGCAAATAATGAAGCGATTGAAAAAGAAGACTCTGCTTTCATTGATTTTTTTGGCAGCCCGTTCATTAAAATAAAAACCAAAGATTGGGTTAAACTCCCAACACTGGAAGAATTCTTTTTTGAACTAATTCCGACTGTAAAACTTAAAGGGAAAAAAGGTAAACGATATTTTACTCTTATGGAAGAATATTCCGATTTATCGGTATATAAACCGCTTATACTTCTCGATCATGTTCCAATTATTGATGCTGAAATAATTTTGCCGATATCCCCTGAAAAAATTGATTATATTGACATAATCAATACTACATATATCAGGGGTTATTTACATTTCGGAGGCATTGTTAGTATTGTTTCCCACGGAGGAGACATGGCAGGAATAGATATTCCCCGGAATTCGCGTCTGTTTAATTTTAAAACCTTAGAACCCCAACAGGAGATAGAATTTCCCGATTATAGTACAAACACTAACAATGAAAGGATTCCTGATCTTAGAAATTGCCTGTTTTGGATTCCCAACATTGAAATGGATAGAGATGAAAAAAACAGTTTTGATTTCTATACATCCGATAGTCAAGGTGAATATGTAGTAGTAGTACATGGGATTACTGCCGACGGTGAAATATTGGAAGGACAGTGTAACTTTGTTGTAAAATAATTAATTGAAATTGTTTGACTTATAACCTAACGCCAGTGGCTTCACTATAGTTTGATTACTGCAACTCCGTAAATCCCGAGCTCTATAGAATCGTCTGTTTTGCCTCCATTTAACAAGTCGGATTTACCTTTCGGTATTATCACACTCTTCAGTTCTTCTGTATGATTAATAAGGAAAAGAAGTTTATTTCCATTCCCCTGACGTATTGATGCTTCCACTCCCGCCGGTATTTCTATAAATTTTTCAATATTTGCATCTTTTAGAAGTTTTTCGATCAGTTTATCATAAAACAGCTCTTCCTTCGCTATTGTACCCACATACCATCCGGTTCCTTTTCCAAACTCATGACGTGTAACTGCAGCATAATTTTCCAGGTGCCATTGATTATATCCGGCAATTTTTTCCGCACCTTTTGGTATTATCCAATCAATATATTTGGTGGCAGTGAATTTGTCATTAAACAACTGATCGCTTATTAATTCGTAATCAAAATCAGGAGTTATAGCCCCATATTCTTGTATTTCAATTCCCAGCATTGGAGAAAGTAATCCCGGAAGTGTTCTTTTGTGTACCAGGTTATGTTCGTCCTTAACCCCGGTACGGCAATCAGCAAGAAAAACACCACCATTTTTCACATAATCATTCAATTTTCCGGCTAACTTATCCGGAAGCACTATCAGATCAGGCGTCAGAACCAGTTTATATTTAGAAAAATCAGTATTAATATTAACAATATCCACATTAATACCCGCCCTGAAAAAAGCATTATAATACCGGCTGATAGCATCTCTCACATTATTCCCCTCAAAACCGGCTTGCCCCCATAACGACCAGATAGAATGGTAATCATACACAATAGCCACATCTGATTTTACAGTGGTTCCAACCAGATATTTTTCAAAACTCCTGTATTCTAAAGTAACCTGAGCAGCTTCCTTATACCTTCTTAGCGGTTTGCCATCATGTCCAAGAAGACCATGCCAGTATTGTTCCCTGCCTGCGGTACATGTGCGCCAGCGAAACCATATCTGGGCATCGGCACCATGAGCCAGTTGTTGATACGAAATTTTCCGTATTTCTCCGGGCCTTGGATTGCGAAAGAAATTACCCCATCCGCAAGGACCTGCTGTTTGCTCCATTATCCAGAAATTTTTCTCCTTTATACCTCTCATCAGGTCGGCAGCCATTGCTGCCCCATAGGAAATAGTTGGTTTATTCCACACAGGATAGTTGTCCCAGCTCACAAAATCCAGGTCTTTTGCAAGATCATAATAGCTTATTTCCGGATGAAAACTCATTAAATTATGAGTTACAAAATGATTATCCGGGCAAATTTCCCTGATAATTTTTACCTGTTCATGCTGAAACCTGACATTCAGCCAGGAATTGAACTGTCGCCAGTCATAACAAGCGCCGGGATTACCGGTGGGGTTCCAGGAGCCTTCACCGGTACAATCGGGTATCTGAATTTCGCCCCAGGTTTGTACTTTATGGCCCCAGAAATGAGTACCCCAGGCTTCGTTAAGCTTCTCCAGGGTTCCATGTTTTTCTCTAAGCCAATCCTGGAAATTTTCAAGACATATATCACAATGGCACACCGGTCCTGCAAATTCATTATCCGTTTGCCATCCTATCACATTTGGAGTATTCGCAAAATGTTCAGCCATAGCTCTTGTGATTCTTTCCGAAAGCAACCGATAAGCGCCACTTGAAAAACAATTGTTCTTTCGTGCTCCCCAAACAATTTTTTGTCCATTTTCCATTGTAGCAAGGGTTTCCGGATATTTTCCGGCTACCCAGGCAGGCATAACGGCAGTAGGGGTTCCCAGGATAACTTTAAAACTATACTTATCCGCCAACACAAGAAAATCATCCAGCCAGTCAAACTCAAATTTTCCTTCAGAGGGTTCCATTAAAACCCATGCAAATTCAGCCAGTCTCATAACATTGAAACCCGCCTCTTTCATCAATTTAAGGTCAGTTTCCCATCGCTCCCTGGGCCAATGTTCAGGATAATAATCAACACCTATATACATCTTCCCATCGTCATTGAAGGTGAGAAGCGTTGATTTATTTTCAGAATCTTCCTGCGCACTCACAGAAACAATTAATTGTCCTGAAAAGAACAAGACCAAAATGATAAAAATCAATAACTTTTTTGTTTGTGCATTAATAATACATGAAAGTTTCATAACAATTTTATTTTAAATGTATAGGAATTTATTCACTTCGTTTCCCGAAAATCGATACAGGCTATGAGATCGCTTCGCTTAGCCGTATGTTTCATAAAAAAGCCGAAATAATCAGTCAATTAAAAATTCTTAACCCTTACAGAAAATGCTTCTGCAGGGTTAATGACTAATAATAAATTTATTTCATTATCCGTAAAACCTGAATCTCTTAAGGCTGGCAGCAATTTGTCAAACAGTGTTGTGAAACCGATAAAATTACCTCCGTTCGGCTCACCAACATGATACCATCCGGCATCGTGCGAAATCAAAACTTTATTAAGTAAATCCTGAGATTTCATATTTTTGAGCAATTGAACATATGTCTCAGGCTTTTCCCAACCTAATCCGTCAAAACTAATCCAGGCACCCATTTTAGCAGCTTTAACATGATATTGAAGATTCTTTTCAGCCTGGGCATGAACCCATATAAATGCCGAAGGATCAACCCCTTCTTCCTTTAGGATTTCAATTTCTTCGAAAGCACCAATTGCCGGACCAGTGTGTGAGGCAATTGTTAAACCGGTTTTCAAATGTGTTCTGGCAGCCGCTCTCACAAGTTTTTCATGTATATCAGTAAGTTCTCCCTGATCAACGGCTATTTTTATAAATCCCGGGCGAACATTTGTATTATCGATACCATTTAACCATTCATTTATCCAGCGACCGGCTAATTGATCAGCAGTTTCTTTAAATGCATAATGAGGCAAATACTGATTCTGACGGGCGCCATAGTATCCGGTATTGGTAATGATATTTAAACCGGTTGCTTCAGATAATCTTACAAGCAGTTTAGGATCTCTGCCCAGATAGGCAGGAGTACACTCAATAAATGTCTGACAACCTGATTCTTTAACCTCCTTCAGATAGGGCAAGACAACTTTATAAACTTCTTCAGGATTATAGCGATTCCTGTTTACACTGTCAGCACCAATAAAATCTACCAGGACATGCTCATGCGATAGCGTTTTTCCCATTTGTTTCGCAACGATTTCTCCATTGACCGTCATAATTTTAGCCTCCTTGGTATTATTTTTACAAGACAGGCTTATGGATAAAATCAAAAAACTAATGGCACATAATCTAAAATACTTATTATAATAAATAACTTTCATAACTTATTTACTTTTAAGATTCATGATATTACCGGATTTCATATTTTGATGTACATTCCATAAATCTATTAAAAAATAACTAATTTATATTAACTTAATTTAGTAATTTTAATGATGTTATAACATACAATTATTAAAGGGAGGCAAAAAATGACACTTAAAAAAAACATGAAACGCCGTGAATTCCTTGGTTCCGCAGCTGCAGCAGCTGCATTTACTGTTGTTCCAAGACATGTGCTTGGCGGGATTAATTATGTAGCTCCAAGCGATAAAATAACTATTGGTTACATCGGTTGCGGCACCCAGGGATTAAGGGAAATGACAGGGCTGATCACTAATCCGGAGATACAAATTATTGCTGTTTGTGATCCCAATAAAAGCACTACAGATTATGTGGACTGGTCATTAAATGGAATTAGAAACGGCATACGAAAGGTTTTAGAAGAGCCTGCGTGGGGAGAAGGTCTTGACGGTATTCCTGGAGGCAGAGAAATAGGACAGGAATTAATAGAAAAGTACTATGCGAAAAACAGGGATTCAGGAACTTACAAAGGATGCTCTTCCTATTCTGATTTTCGGGAGCTTTTGGAAAAGGAAAAAGACCTGGATGCACTCAAAATAATGACACCGGACCACCTCCATGCAGCCGTCTCCATTGCAGCAATGAAAAAAGGCAAGCATGTTGTTATCCATAAACCTATAGCTAACAGAGTATATGAAGCAAGATTAGCTATCGAAACCGCTCGTAAGATGGGAGTTAGTACACACTTGTTAGCATGGAGTAAACGAAGTGGGTATGGTTTGATACGTGATTGGATTAAGGATGGTGCAATCGGTACTCTCAGGGAAATCCATAACTGGTCAAACAGACCGGTATGGCCACAATGGACATCTAATCCATCTGATACCCCACCGATCCCGGACGGTTTTGATTGGGATCTATGGCTCGGCCCTGTGCCCGATCGTCCTTATCATCCGAATTACACACATGCTGTATTCCGTGGTTGGTACGACTTTGGAGCTGGTAGTATAGCAGATATGGGCACTTATAGTCTTTGGCCACTATTCCGGACATTTGGTTTGAATACTCCGCCGATTTGTGTTGAAGCAAACGGGACTACAACCTGCGCAATAACAAATCATGTGAGCAGAGGTCATAAAAATGATGTTGCTTTTCCATATTCCTGTGTTATTAAGTTTAAATTTCCGGCACAGGAGGAGTTGCCACCACTTGATATATTTTGGTATGACGGAGGAATGAAACCTCCAACACCCGAAGAGATGGAAGTTGATAACAAAGAGTTGCAGAGAGAAGGAATGATGTTTGTCGGCGATAGTGGAAAGATTCTTGCAGATTTTCGGGGTGATAAACCACAAATAATTCCAGAGAAAAAAATGCGGGATTATATGGGAGATCGAAAGGTTGCAGAAGACACAATTCAGCGAGGAGATAGTGATTGGATTAATGCCTTCAAGAGCGGGACGCAGTCTCCGGGAAGTTTTTTAAATGCAGGAGCAGTTACGGAAACCATTCTCCTGGGTGCTGTTGCATTACGAGCCGGTAAAAAAATAATGTATGACGCAGAAAATATGAAAATCACAAACATACCGGAAGCAAATAAATATCTGCATCGTGAATACCGGAAAGGATGGGAGCTTTAAAAAATCATTTAAAAAAACAACATTATGAATAACATTACTCGTCGGGGTTTTCTGGGAAAATCCTTAGCAATAGGGGCAGCAGGTTTAGTAGCCCCTGCCTTTATGAAAATGTCAAAAGTCCAGGCTGCACCTCGTATAATCAAGGACGATATATCCATTGCCCAGTGGGCATTAGTTGAAGAAATTCGGGCAGGTAAATGGAAAACCCTGGATTTTCCGAAGATTGCACGGGAAGATTTTGATATTAACGGAATTGAATTTGTAAATACATTGTTTGAAGTTCCACATTTCAGCTATCTTAAAAGATTAAAACAGAATGCCAATGATTTTGGTGTGACTATGGTTTTAATCATGGTTGATGATGAAGGGGAAACATGCACACAATCAAAAGAAGAAAGAAAGCAAACAGTTATTAACCACCAAAAATGGATAGATATTGCTCATTTTCTTGGATGCCATGCCATTCGAACAAATTGCCGTGGTCCGGAGAATGCTCCAAAAGAAGAAGCTTTAAAATGGGCATCCGAGACCTACAATATGATGCTTGAGTATGCGATCCAGGCAAATATTAGTGTCTTAATCGAAAATCATGGTGGCTTTTCAGATGATCCGGATTGGATGGTTGCTTTGATGAAAGAAGTTAACAATTTATATTTTGGCACCTATCCTGATTGGAGACGTCCCGGTGACAATTTTGACAATTTTGAGTATTTACAAAAAACGCTTCCATATGCCGGTGGCACGTCATACCGAAATCAGCCAACTGAAAAAATCACAGCACAAATGATCAAATTATGCAAAGAAACAGGTTATCGGGGTTGGTATGGCATTGAATCCACTGGACGGGAGGAGATAAAAAAAGGTAAGGAATTATTAAAAAAGTACCTTTTAACTAATGGTTAACTTTGGTAGATATATTTCTTAAAAAATTTCCTCAAATTAATTTAGGAATAAAATTTTTGCTTATTAAATATGCTTGAAAATTTAAAAAAGTAAGTTATGGAAATGAACAGAAGACAATTTATGGTTACATCAATGGCTGCAACAGCCGGTTTAGTAGCAAGTACTAATGGCTTTTCTCAGAATAGCCAAAAGAAAAAATCTAATATAAAGGTTGGTTTATACAGCATTACATTTCTCGGGGTTTGGTATCGCGGAAAAGCCCTTTCTTTGGAAGAGGTGATAAAGCGAGCCAAAAAATATGGTTATGAAGGGATGGAGATCGATGGAAAACGTCCTCATGGTAATCCACTCGACTGGCCGACAAAACGATGTAAAGAACTTCTTTCTGTATCGGAAGGAGAAGGCATTGAAATATATGGTGTGGCAGCTAATAATGATTTCAGCAGTCCGGTTCCTGAATATCGGGAATGTCAGATTGCTTATGTTAAGGAGCTAGTTCGAATGACATCAGATTTGGGCGCAAAGACACTACGAATGTTTCTGGGTTGGTCGGGTGTAACAAAACATCCACAATTAGCAGAATATGATACTGCAAGGGATATTTGGAATTATACTCATGAAAAATTTTCAGAGGAGGAAATATGGGCATGGTGTCGCGAGGGCATGGAAGAATGTACACGATATGCGGAAGATGCAGGTGTTATTTTGGCATTACAGAATCATCATCCTGTTATTCGCGATTATAAAGATGTACTACGAATGGTGAAAGAAGTCAATTCTCCCAACCTGAAAGTCTCCCTGGATGTACCGATGATGGTAGATAAAAATCCTGAAAATATCTTGCTGGCAGCGAAAGAGGTTGGTGATTTGCAGGTGTTGTCTCATTTTGGCGGTGAATATGAAAGAGAAACAGATGGTAAGATAAAAGGAGAAGAATTTTATGCCCATTTCGTTCAGGCAATGCACGAAATTGGATATTCCGGTTATCTGGGTTACGAATTGTGTCATCCGCTGCCGGTTGTGAATGGTCAAACAGTTGGTATTGAATATGCAGAAAAAAATGCACAATTGGCTTGTGAATTTATGCAAGGGCTTATTTCCAGAAATAAATATAGAACAGCACAATCACGCTCAGAATAACCACGGAGTTAATAACATCCCATTTATTCCAACCGGCACGTGTTTCTGCCCTCTGTTCAGGTGTTGAATAAGCAAAGGTTAAGCCAACCAGTTTTTCTTTTAATGCCGGTTTTGTGAAATATGTAACTACCACTATCACAGCAAGGCATAATGCAAAAAGATAAATTTCATAATGTAGCCAGTTGGGTTCAATAAATATTTTATACACAAATCCATCAGGATTAAGACCTGATTCAAATACTTTTAGTGCTAACCTTGTCATTCCAAGTATAAATCCTGTCGCCAATCCTGTAAATCCGGCAGCAGGAGTTGTTCTTTTCCAAAATACCCCCAGCAGGAAGACAGATGCAATTCCTGGCGCAAGAAGCGATTGAACATCCTGGAGGTATTCATATAATACCTTTCCGATACTTTTCATAACAGGAATCCATAAAATACCAAGGATAACAATAACAATTGTGGCTATACGTCCAATAAAAACCAGCCGTTTTTCACTCGTTTCAGGGCGAAATTTTTTATAGAAATCAATTGTAAACAGCATTGCCGAAGAATTGAAAAGTGAAGCAAGCGAACTCATAAGTGCCGCCATCAGACCACCGACAACAAGTCCTTTCATACCAATGGGTAATAGCTCAGACACCAGTGTTGGAAAAGCTGCATCGGAACTGGTCAGTTCAATAACACCTTGTTGGTCTAATGCATAAGCGATCATTCCGGGAATAAGGAAAATAAATACAGGCAGGAGCTTCAGGTAACCACCAAAAATGGCACCTCTTCGTGACTGGGTTTGGTCCCTGCCTGACAATACTCTTTGAACAATATACTGATCTGTACACCAGTACCAGAAACCAATAATTGCCGATCCCAGTATCACACCGGTCCATGGAAATTCAGGATCCTTTGCCGACCGCATAAGGCTCATCATACCATCACCATATCCGTTCACATTACTGTCGCATATCATTTTTAGCTCACCCCAGCCACCAACTTTTATTAATCCAATTACAAGAATTGAGATTGATCCAATCAGCAGAATAGGTGTTTGAAGAATAGAAGTGTAGAATATTGATTTCATACCGCCAATCACAGTATAGATTCCTGTAATAATTACAAGTCCGATTGCCCCAATCCAGAAAAAATCAATTCCCATCCAGCTATCTATCCCGAATACTTGTTTAAACACAATACCCCCGGCATAAACTGTTACAGCAACTTTCGTAAGCACATAGCTAACCAGTGAAATTATGGAAAGAAATGAGCGGGTGGCTGCATTATATCTTCTTTCCAGGAATTCAGGCATAGTAAAGACCATGCTTCTTGAATAAAACGGAACAAAAACCCATCCAAGGACAAGAATCATCCATCCATGCATTTCCCAGTGAGCCATTGCCATACCACTTGACGCACCGGCACCTGCCAGACCAACCAGGTGTTCCGATCCTATGTTTGATGCAAATATTGAAGCACCGATAGCCAGCCAGGTAACATCGCGACCGGCAAGAAAATAATCTGTCGAGGTTTCTTCTTTCATCCTGCTTACCCATATAATGATACCAATTAAAGCAAGTCCGAAAAGTCCCAGTACAACCCAGTCAAGTAAATGAAATCCTTCCATTATAAGAGATATTTAGCAATTAATTTATTTTTGATATTATAACTTCCCTACACATAAAATGAATCCGCTCATTTTTTATCAGAAAGATCAAATATAACTAAAAGAGCGCAAGAAAATATCACTGTGATTGCAATTCTATAGCATAGGATGTATTATTGAAGATTCCAAGAAGAGGATAAAAGCAAATACAATTCATAAACATATAGCAAGTTGTGAAATTTCTTACTTCCAGGAAGCGATGAAAAAAGAAACGCCCCTTTCGGGACGTCGGACTAAAGATACTATCCTTAGTGATGTTTATGTAACGTAAAAATAATACAAAATAAAAGGAATACAATATTTTTTGTTTATGAATGAACGAAAATAAAAAATTTTAGAATAGATTTTTTGCAAAAAGGGTCGAAAAAAGGCATCTACTCAAATTAAAGGTTTTTCCGGTTCCGGGTAAGCACCTGCTCCAGTAGTTCCATAACTTATCTGAACTTTTTATCAATAAACTTTGAGTTCAACAACCTGGCAATGGCAATATAATTGGATTTAAATTCCAGCTTGTCACCAATCTTATACTTTTTATTGCCTTCTTTATTTTTATTGTTGCCCAGGTCATATACAGTCATATCTGAAGTAGTACCAATAAACTTAATATCCTTGTCAGCAGGTTCGATATCATTGACATCCACATCAAGAAGACCAAAATCAGTTATTGCTTTATAGGTTTTCATATATTCATCTTCATACTCAATTTCCGAGATATGCCCGATACTTGCCTCATTTATTACTCCGTCAGGTGTGACATCTTTCTCTTCCAGTTCAATAATATTGGCATAAAAGTTAAAAGTATCTGTTGATAAATCACGAAATTGTTCATTATCGTATGGACTGGTACCGAAAAATGCAGCTTCACCTATCCGGAAATGATTTACTTCATGAGGAATTTGCTGTTTTTCAACCAGTGGCAAAGTAATTGAGCTGCCACCTGAAACAAGATCAATTTCCCAGTCAAATTTTGCTTCAAGTAACTGTTTATATAAACTAAGCTGGTAAAGTTTGTCATATGTTGGTTCTACACCATACATACACCCCAGGTTAGAACCAATACCAATGATCTCAATATTTGAAAGTTTAAATACTTTTTTGTAAAAGTTCATGATATTCTTCCGCAGTACACCTTCACGAAGTTCTCCAAGCTCAAGCATTATGATTACTTTATGAATTTTATTTTGTGCTTTCGCTGCTTTATCCAGGGCGCTGATCGTAACATAACTGGTATTAAGTGAAATATCAGCATATTTAACTACCTCATCGGCATATATAGCAGCCGGTGGTTTAATATATATAGTAATAAGTTCCGGTTTAACCTTTTTAAGGTTTTTTAAACTTATTAATCTTGAATCGCCAACAGAGTGAATATCTTTGATAATATCGTCCTGCAGAATGTTATTCAGGAATTCAATATCCCCTGAAAAAACTTTGGTAATAAGACTCCATTGTATATTTTTCTCATTTAAGTATTTACTTATATTCTTAATATTACTCTTTATATTTCCTGTATTAATTATTAGTTCAGCCATTGTTTGTATATCTCATTTCAGCATATTTTGAAGTAAATCCCATTCTTTCATAAAGCCGTTTTGCAGGATTATCATACTCCATATGAAGTTTTACATCCCCTTCTGCGACCTCGAATGATTTTTCAATTATCTGTTTTCCTATTCCATGTCCGCGTTGCTGTGCATCCACGGCGACATATACCAGAATATTTTCAGGAATATATCCGCCCATACCTGTGCTATTCATAACAAGAACTCCAGCAAGTTTATCATCAAGGTAGGCTGCCAGCAAGAATCCGCCTTTAGCTTCATTATCAGAGAGGGCATAATCAACTGATTTCGTAATGGCTTTCTTTGGATCGCCGAAACGATCTAAATGTACAAAAAGAAAATCTATGAACTGCTCTTTGCTTATTTTTTCATTAAAATCTGTAATACTTCTTAATACGTTTATTGTTAACATGTGTCTATTTATTATTTATTTAATTAAATATTGTTACAAATATTTGAATCCCGGTTTCAATAATTTCATCCGGCCTGTATCATGCCAGAGGCTTTATTTTCCTGACACGCGTTTCGACTTCCGGATGTAGTGTACATTGTATGTGATTAGCCACATTTATAATGTCTGTTTTTGAGTTTTTAATGGTTTGTTTCATGCTTTTTAACACCTTCTAATAATGTTTTAACAATAACGTGTTCCATCCATGCCTTAACACTCCTGTGGTCATCTTTAGTAACTTTTTTTAAAGTTTCAATTAGATTATCAGGTAAGTCGATCTGTTTTCTCATATAATGAATTTTATATGCCATATATACGTATAATATGTATACAAAAATAATGTTTATAAACACAAAAACAGACACTTTTTTAAAGTACCCGACAAAATTCACCTCTTTATTATTCAGATTTACAAAATATGTTTTAACTTATCTAATCTAACCTGAATAATTCATAAAAGTCACGAATTCACTAATTATTAACGAATTATGATAATTATTCCTTTTCTTCATTCGTATATTAGTGGCTTATAGTTTAATATTCATAGAAATTCATGAATTAATTAGGTTAAATAGTTTTTAATGTTTATTTTATTTGGATAAAAAATAATTTTAATTTTATGATAAGGTATGTAAGTTGTCCGCTAAAATTTATAGTTATAAATTATTGCAAATTATTAAAAACAAAATATTATGAGCAAGAAGTTTGTGATTTTTGTAAGTATTAATGAGAAATATAACTTATATAACAAAAACAGGAGGAAATATGAGAGTATTACTTATTGGCCGATGGGGAAAGGCCCATGCTTTAGCAAAAGCTCTTACTAAAAACAAAAATGTTGTATTATATTCTTTAATGGATAAAAAGAATAATGGTATTGCCGAGCTTTCCAAACATTATGAACTCTGCGATATTAAAAATATTAATGACATAGAAAAATATATAAAAAGGCACAAAATCGAGATGATCGTGGTTGTTCCCGAAATGTCACTGGAACAAGGAATCACTACATATTTTAATAAAAAGGGGATTCCGAGTATTGGCCCATCAAAATTTTGCACAAAGTTAGAGTCTGATAAAGGATTTTTACGGAATTTGATGAAAGAAAATAATATAGATGCTTCCCCGGATTTTAATATTTTTTCTGATAAAAAAGAAACCATTGATTTTATACATAACTATGAATATCCTATTGCGGTGAAGCCCGCGGGAATAACAGAAGGTGACGGGGTAAAGGTTATGGGTATACAACTTCAGAATAAAAATGAAGCAATTAATTACGTTGAGGAGATTTTTGAAAATTCAATAGGGGGAATACCTTGTGTTATCATCGAAGAAAAAATAGAAGGAGAAGAATATACATTACAAATATTATGTGATGGAAAAAATATTATTCCTTTACCTGCAGTAAGAGATTATAAGCTTTTAAAAGAGGGAGACTTCGGGCTTAACACTCCCGGAATGGGTTCGTATTCCTATTCCAATCATTTACTTCCTTTTCTCAATAAACAAAACTTTGAAGAAAGCATAATAATAATTGAAAGAATACTTAATGTGTTAAAAGAAAAATATAACGAGAAATTTAAAGGTATTCTTTCCGGGCAATTTATGTTAACAAAAGATAGCATTAAACTTATTGAAATCAATGTCAGACCTGGTGATTCGGAGATTCATAATATTATACCGATCCTTAAAACCGACTTTCTGGAAATATGTAAGGCTATAGATGAAGAAAAACTAGATGAAATTGAAATATCATTCGAGAAAAAAGCAACGGTATGTAAATATGTTGTACCGAAAGGATTTCCTACTCCTGTTGGTGATTTTAAATTACAGATAGATAAAGAAAGGATAAATAAAATAGGTGTTCATCTTTTTCAATCCTGTTTTGAAGTAAGAAAATGTTTTTTCCAGCCAAGTCCACGCCTTTTTGCAATAACTGGCGTAGGAAATACATTGAAAGAAGCATGCGAAAAATGCGAAGAAGGGCTTTCCTGTATTAAGGGAAAAAACATCTTTTACAGAAAAGATATTGGAACTCCAGAACTTACAGGAAGGTATAAAAAATATAATTTGCACTCACGGATTAAAACAGGAAGTATGCTACTTTAATTGTTATAAAAATTAGTGAATGGATTTTAGCATTACTTTTTATACACATCTTATATTTGTACACTTTATAAACATTTGAAAGGAGAAACCAATGACAGTAATGACTCCATCGGACGATGATATTTTAGAAATCCACAAGTTAGTTGGTGAATTAAAGGGTTTAGTTCAACATCCAGTTCATTTTTACAAGATAATTATCAATTATTTTGGAAATTCATTTTTTATAATAAAGGAGGCTGATAGAATAATAGGTCTGGGTTGGGGCTTTGTTTCTCAATCAAATAGGAATATTTTCTTTTTGTGGCAAATAGGCGTATTAAAAGAATTCAGGGGGAAAAATATAGCTAATAGGCTTATTGAGAAATTAATTAAATTTGCAAAAGATAATAATTGTAAAAAAGTTCATGCAACTGTTGAAACAGGAAATATCGCATCATGGAAAATGTTTGAAAAAATGGATTTCAAAAACGTTAGTAAAGGCAATATCATTTTTGAAAATGGGAAAAAAGCTATTGTTAATTATTACGGTAGTGGAACAAATCAAATTTTGTATGAATATAAATTATGAAAACATGGTTTCGCAAATTCATCCTGTGTTTATGTCATTGTTCATTTTACCAAAAAACAATTCATAGAACACCCGAAGTTTACATCTTCGCAAGTTCAAAACAAAAATGTGTATAAACATTAACTTATAAAATTTTAATACCTTTGCATCGTAATTTTATAGAGTTGATCGAAAGACAACTACTTTAATACTACTTAATAATGTTAGGACTTGATCTTTTGACAAGTACCAATTGGAACATGAAAAAAACTTTTTTATTTTAAATTAATTGATCAGTAATCAGCAAATAACGATTTGCGATATGTTAACTGGTTCTGATTATTTATAACCGACAGACTATATAATTCTCTTCATAAAATAGAGTCTTATGTGCTGTCAATTTAGGAGATTATAGTTTTGAAAACAGTGGAAAGTTTCTTACAATACTTTAATGAAGGCAAAAAAATAACCATGGTAACGTGTTATGATTTTTGGTCAGCACAAATAATTAACAATAGTAATGTTGATGCTGTATTAGTTGGAGATAGTACAGCTATGGTAATGCACGGATATGATACTACAATAAATGCAGATATTGATATGATGGTTTCCCATACTGCTGCAGTAAGTAAAGGACAAAAACAAAAATTCTTAATATCTGACATGCCTTTTTTATCCCATTTAAAAGGTCGTAACCAACTTGTCGAATCTGTGGATAAATTGTTCAAAGCAGGAGCACAAGCTGTAAAAATTGAAGGAACCGGAAACACTTTAATAAATATTGAATTTCTGGTTAAAAGTGGAATACCCGTAATGGG
>JAUWPX010000205.1 GCA_030611395.1 Bacteroidota bacterium
TTTATTCTTTCCCCTCATAACCCTGATATTGTTTATCATGGAATGCAATATCTTTTCCGCTCTCCCGATATGGGAAGCACCTGGGAACGGATCAGCCCTGATCTGACTTATAATGATCCTGAAAAATACGGGGATATACAATACCAAACTATCTTTTCAATCTCCGAATCCCCCCTTAAATATGGCTTAATATATGCAGGCACAGATGACGGACGCATTCACATTACAAAAAACGGCGGAAAGAACTGGAATGAAATTACATCGGGGCTAATGAAAAATAAATGGATATCAAGGGTTGTTGCTTCAGAAAATAAAATGAGCAGGGTGTATCTTACACAGAATGGGAAAAGAGATGACGACTTTGCCCCTTATGTATGGAAATCAGAAGATTATGGCAATACATGGGATAATATTACTGCAAACATACCACTGGGACCGGTGAATGTTATACGCGAAGATCCATCAGATGAAAAAATACTTTATGCAGGTACAGATACCGGAGTCTATACATCCACTGACAGGGGTAAAAGCTGGAGTGTCCTTGGTGATCTTCCCACTGTTTATGTTCAGGATCTGGTAATCCAGCCAGGAAATAACATCCTTGTTATTGCAACTCATGGCAGGGGTATTTGGGCGATTGATATTACTCCGGTCAACAGTTCGAAGGACAAAGAAAACTAATATATTTTATACTTATTCCTAATTATAAATACTAAAACTAATATCATGCGTAAACTTCTGTTTTTATTTGCAATATCATTGTTTTTTCAATTTTCACTCAATGGACAACCGGAAATTCCTGTTGAAAAATGGACCGGAAAAACTATTCTATTTATCGGTGCACATCCTGATGATGATGCCATGTCGTTTGGCACCATGGCTATGTTGCAGGACCATGGGAACCAAATTTATGTTGTTATTTTAACCTCGGGGAATGTGGGAACCCTGGATCCTAAAATTTCCACAACAGATCTTTCAAGAATTCGTAAAAAAGAGGAGATCGATGCGCTGGCAGAACTTGGAATCCCTGCTGATCATTACATAAATATGGGATATACCGATGGAATGCTGGAATTGCAGAACAAAGAAGAGTTAATGACACGACTTGTGAGGCAGATAAGGAAATATAAACCGGACGTTTTAATTGCTTTTGATCCGGGAAAGGGAAAAATGCGATGGCATAAAGCTGATCACAGAGCTTCCTGCTGGCTTGCTGCCGATGCATGCCGGGCAGCAATGTGGCCTTTGCTTTACGAGGGACAAATAATTCATGAGAACCTTGAAGCTCATGAAGTGCGTGAATACCTTCTGTTTGATGGTTTTCCTGAAGATTTTAATACCGAGGTTGATATCACCCAATATCAGGATATTAAAATTAATGCGGTATTAAAATATGTCAGCCAGTTTTCTCCTTCAGGCTGGTCAAAATATGAAGGTCCGGAGATGTCTGCTGAAGAAGAAAAGCAATTCAGGGAAAGTCTAAAAAAGAGAACCATTACTAAAAATGGCAAAGTAATAGAACAGTTCAGGTATTATTCAGGTTCACCTGAAAGTATTGGAAGATAAGCAAATAAATTGAAAAATATTTTGTCAGAATAAAATAAAGGATTATACTGCATCCTTTTTAAAAATTTGCTGAATGAATTTAATCACAAGAGCAACTACAATGATCCGTTCAGGTCTCTCAACGGATCATTATTATGAAGTTATGAATAACGCTCTCAAAAGGGTCAATAATGATGACTTCACAATGTTACATTATCCTCTTTTCATAAAAAAATCAGACACTTTCCTGCAGGCTCAGGAAAACCTTACTGACCACTGTATCTCAAGGCTCGACTCCCTGGAAAATAAAACCATCCTTGAAATTGGTTGCGGAAACGGGGTGCAAACAAAGTACATACTTAACAAATTCAATCCGAAAAGTATAACAGGCATTGATTTGAACCAGGAAAATATCAGGATTGCCAACCAGGAAAAAGACCGCAGAGGGATGAAAAATGTTCATTTCTTTGTTGATGATGCACAGCAATTATCGAAATTCAAAGAAAACTCAATTGATGTAATAATCAATATAGAAAGTGCATTTCATTATCCCGATAAACCTTTATTCCTTAAACAACTTTTCCGTGTCCTTAAACCAGAGGGGCATTTCCTTATTGCAGATATTCTAACTACTCATAAGAAAAAAAAGCGGTTGAAAAAGAGCTGGAAGAAAAAAATGGTTTTTCACCATTGGGATCAAGAGAAGTATGAAAAAGAACTCGCTAATGCAAGATTGAAAATCACCCGGTTTGAAGATATTACATCAGGTGTAACAGATGGATTCAGAAATTACAGGAAATGGATACAAGAAATGAAAAAAGAAAGTTTTTTCGAAGATCAGTTTTATAAACTTTTCTACATAATCAATGCCAGACTAAACATTTATTTGCTACGCACAAAGCGTCAGTATTGCATTTTCTCAGGGATAAAGTAAATTTCAGTTCAAAAATACAGACATTTTAGCATTTAATCATTCACTCATTTAATCATTTTCTTCTTACAAGCTTTTTAATGGCTTTTCTTTAGTTATCAATAAAGATTTCTTTATTTTGTCGGAAAATGAAGCGTTTTATGAAAAAAATGCCTGTTATTGGAGTAATTGGTGGGGGAAGCTGGGCTACGGCTATTGTTAAGGTATTACAGAAAAATCAGGACCATGTTAACTGGTTCATAAGAAGTAAAATAAATATTGACTTCATCCGCAAAAACAAACATAACCCGCATTACCTCCGGGCTGTAGAACTTGATCCGGGAAAGCTGAATATTTCCAATGACATAAATTATATCGTTAAAGAGTCTGATATCCTTATATTTGTTATACCGGCAGCGTTTTTAAAGGAAACCCTGGAAAAACTTAGTGAGGATATTTCGGAGAAAACCATTGTTTCTGCTATTAAAGGAGTAATCCCAGTGGATAATCTTTTGATATCAGATTTTTTCAACAAAAATTTTAATATCCCCCTCAGCTCAATTGTAATTTTATCAGGTCCGAGTCATGCTGAAGAGGTTGCAATGGAACGATTATCATATCTTACGTTTGCTTCGGCTGATATCAAACAAGCGAGGAACATTGCAAACATTTTTGAGATTCACTACATAAAAACAATCGTTTCCGGTGATATTCATGGTATTGAATATGCATCTGTTTTAAAGAATATTTTCGCTATTGCTGCAGGCATTTATCATGGACTGGGCTATGGGGATAATTTTCAGGCTGTATTGGTATCAAACGCAATCCAGGAGATAAAACGTTTTGTTGATACAGTGCACCCAACAACCCGTGACATAAAAAATTCAGTATATCTTGGAGATCTGATTGTAACGGCATATTCTCAATTTAGTCGTAATCGCACTTTTGGAAATATGATTGGAAAAGGCTATTCGGTGAAAGCAGCAATTCTTGAACTAAACATGGTAGCAGAAGGGTATTTTGCAACAAAATGCATTCATCAGATAAATAAAAAACACTTTGTAAATATGCCAATCACCGATGCTGTTTACAATATACTTTATGATAAGATCAGTCCGGCTATTGAAATGAAACTTTTAACTGAAAATCTTGGCTGACAAATATGAACATAGTTACACAAATTGACTATAAAAACCTTAATTTTCAGATTTTATAAATAATATATACTACACAACAATGGAACCAATAAAACTAAATATCACCCAGGCACTAAATTTTATACCAGAAGATGAATATAATAAACAGATGGTTCCTGCCACGGAAAAACTTAGATTATTGCATGAAAAAACCGGAGCGGGCAGCGATTTTCTGGGCTGGCTGAATCT
>JAUWPX010000140.1 GCA_030611395.1 Bacteroidota bacterium
GATGAGGTACAAACAGGATTTGGCAGGTTAGGCGATTATTTCTGGGGATTTGAAATGCACGGAATTGTTCCCGATCTGGTAATTCTCGGAAAACCTATGGGGAATGGACATCCGATTGCAGCAGTGGTTACTACGGAAAAAATATCTGATTCTTTTGCTACCGGGATGGAATTTTTCAGTTCATTTGGCGGCAATCCGGTTTCCTGTGAAGCTGCAAATGCTGTTTTGGAAGTAATTGAGGAAGAAAAACTAAAACAAAATGCAAAAGAAACAGGCGACTATTTTTTAAGTTCATTAAAGTCACTTCAAAAAGATTTTCCTGCAATAGGCGACATAAGAGGCAGTGGGTTATTTATTGGTATTGAGTTTATTAACAATGAAGAAAAGCCTGACACTAAATTTGCCGAAATGGTTAATAACAGTTTAAAACAACATTTTATCCTTGCAGGAACAGACGGACCCGTACTAAAAATTAAGCCCCCCCTCTGCTTCAATAAGAGTAACACCGATTTATTTATTGAGAAACTAAATGGAATATTTAAAAATCAGTCCTGACGTTATAAAAAAACCCATATTTTTAAACTGTGGCTAAGATATAATTTACAATTATATAACTTACTTTTACAAATATTTCCATAAGTAATTATTATTCTACAAATCAATATTACATGTCATGAATATGTTTTTTAAAATTTCCATGTCGGGTTTTTACAGGAAAAATTTTCGCAGACTATTTTCATTAATACTGGTTTTACTTATACCTGCTACCATACAGTTACAATCACAGAATAAGCCATTTACTATGGAGGAGATCATGTCATATCCTTTTCCTTCATCTCTTACTTCATCCCCCGGGGTAGCAAAAATTGCCTGGGTGTTCAATGAAAATGGATTAAGAAACATTTTTGTTGCGGAAGGACCTGAATTTAAAGCAAGGCAGCTCACCAATTATTCAAAAGACGATGGACAAGGTTTATCAAGTGTGTCAGTATCATCCGATGGTAATTGGGTAGTTTATATAAGAGGTGGTGATTTTGGATCGAACTGGGATGATGCATTACCTGTTAATCCCTCTTTTTTACCCGAACCACCTAAAGTTCAAATATGGAGCGTCCCTTTTGAAGGCGGTGAACCAATCCTGCTTGGTGAAGGAGTAAATCCGGTAATTTCACCAAGCAGTGATTATATTGCCTTTGTTAAATCAGGTCAGATATGGAAGATCGCGATAGACAGCAGTACCAAATCTGAAAAACTGTTTACCGCGAGAGGCAGAAATGGCTCACTTGTTTGGTCCCCTGATGGAAGCAGGATAGCTTTTGTGTCACACAGGCAGGATCATTCCTTTATTGGAATATTTACGGATAACAAAACACCTGTTATCTGGATTGATCCATCCTTCAACCGTGATGGATCGCCCCGATGGTCACCGGATGGAACGCGCATTACTTTCATCAGGCAACCCGGCAGAGGAGGATCACCAAAGCCAATACTTGAAGCACATAATTCACCCTGGATGATAATGACTTATGAAATTTCAGGAGTTAAAGCAAATCAAATCTGGAAAGCACCGGAAACACTTCGTGGTTCAATACCTTCGACCCATGGACGCACAAACCTCCATTGGGCAGCTGAAGAAAGAATAGTATTTCTTTCATATCATGACGGCTGGCCTCACCTTTACAGTATTCCTGAAGAAGGTGGTGATCCCTTACTCCTGACACCGGGGGATTTCATGGCAGAATACATCCACCTGAGTTCAAACGGAAAGTGGCTTGTATTTGCAGGTAATACAGGACCGGATGCGCTGGATATAGACCGCAGACATATTGTACGTGTACCGGTTGACAAACCGGAGATGGAAATTATGACTCCGGGAAATGGACTGGAATGGACACCTGTTATTACCGGAGATGGTTCTTCTCTGGTATATATAAGTGCTACTCCTCAACAACCCCCTATACCTGTTAAAATGAACTTGAAAGACAGAAGCACTGTACTGCTTGCTGAAGAAAGGCTGCCGGAAAATTTCCCGGAAAAACATCTTATTACACCCACGCAGGTAATTTTCAAAGCCGAAGATGGTGTAACTATTCATGGAACCCTTTTTAAACCAAAGGGAGGTTCGGTGAAAAAGCCGGCAGTAATATATGTACATGGAGGACCTCCCCGGCAAATGCTTCTGGGATGGCATTATTCTTCATATTATTCAAATGCTTATGCTGTTAACCAGTACCTGGCAAGCAGGGGATTCGTTGTGTTGTCAGTAAATTACCGTTTGGGTATAGGTTATGGATATGATTTTCACCGTCCAATAGACGGAGGAACCCGTGGTGCTTCAGAATATAAAGATATTAAAGCAGCCGGTGAATGGCTTGCTGAACAAACATTTGTCGACTCAAAAAGAATAGGAATTTACGGAGGATCTTATGGTGGGTACCTTACTGCTATGGCATTAGGACGTAATTCTGATCTTTTTGCCGCGGGTGTGGATATATCCGGCGTACATGATCGCACAGTTAACCGGACTCACTCATGGTTAATACCTGACAGATATGAACGTGCACCTGATTCGAAAGAAGCTCTCGAAAAAGCATGGAAATCCTCACCGGTTTCATCGGTTGACACATGGACATCACCCGTACTGATTATTCATGCTGATGATGACAGGAATGTTCGTTTCAGCGAAAGTACTGACCTGGCACAACGGTTAATTCAGAGGAATGTCCCGATGGAGACGCTTGTTATTGTTGACGACACTCATCACTTTATGAAGCAAAAAAACCAGCTAAAAGTAAATAATGCTACTGTGGAATTTCTAATTAAATATTTAAAATAATCAGTGGGCAATAAGTATTTGGCAATCAATCATTTACGCATTCATTTTATTATTACAACCTAAAACCCTGCCTAGTTATTACCAATCAATTTCTTCATCATAAACAGTTATTGTATCAGTATCTAAACTATATCCGCCGAATATTCCTACTCCACCTTCAACATTACTATAAACACTAATTTTTTCCATAAAAGGATCCCAGTTTGCCTCCATATGTTTATTACTTGTTGCAAGATATTTGAAATAATCCTCACTTATTGATTTTAAATTAAAACAAATTAATGAAGTATCATAAAAATATCTTTCTGTCGAAAAAACGAACTCATATGTGTTACCATTAAATAAATTATCATTAAATAATACCCCCTTGTCCCATAAATTTTCTATTGCCGAAGGGTCATTACTTTCAAAATACATCATAAATTGCATAGTGTCTGATATTATTGTATCCTCTTCATAATCATAATAGGTGTATATTTCTATTTGTTTTGGCGCCAATAGATAGTAGTTGTTTTTGTCAGGGTTATCTTTGAATTTTACTCTGAATTCCAATTGTTCGTGCGTGTATCCTTCATCATTAGTTCTTTTAACAGAAGCAGTATCAATTGAAATAATATTAGTAACTGGAGGTATATAACTTTCAGCTTCAGCTGTTCCCATATCGGGAACTGTTACTTTGATTTTATAAACGTTCCCTGGAAATGGTTTTTGTGTAGTTGATCTGTATAATCCGTTTTTCAAATAAGGCAGTGTGTTAATTAAAATGTCATTTTCATAAATCTCAACTGTGGCATTTTCAATTGCCTGAATATCATTATCTAAAATATAACAACTTTTGCTTACACTAACTTTAAATAAACTATCCGGATTAAAAATACTATTTACTGTTATTTTTCTTCCTTTATCAGGAATATCAATATAAACAGTTTTTTCGCAAGCAATCAAAACTATTAATAATGTTAGTACTAAATATAGTTTCTTTCTCATTTTCAGATGATTCTAAAATTCAAATTTATAGCATACTGAAGGAATTACCGGGAACAGGCTAAGCTGTTTCAGCACCTTCTTGTTTTGATTATCCTGAGAATTATATTCATGAGTAAAATACAGGAAAAACGGATTTTGACGATTATATGCATTATATAATCCGAAACTCCATGTGCGGTTTCCCCATTTTTTTTCTTTATGCAAATTTACTCCCACATCAAGCCTGTGGTATGAAGGCATACGAAATCCGTTTCTGTTTTCAAAATACTCAATATCCCACGATCCCAAATATCCTTCCAGGGATCCTTCTAATGAAGAATATCGTTCAATACCGAGAGTTGTAGCATTTCCTGTACCGTAAACCCATGTTAAACCTACATCAACCCTGTCGTTAAATTTATGAGTCACTACAACGCTTATATCGTGTCGCCTGTCATATTTATATGGAAATATTTTCCCAAAACCAATATTTTCAAATTTACGTTCCGACCATGATAATGTGTATCCTATCCATCCGGTAGTTTTGCCTATATCTTTTTTTACAAGAAATTCTGCTCCGTAGCTCCATCCTTTGCCAATTTCAATTTTATCTTCCCATTTATCTCCGGCAGAAAAGTAACTTGCTCCCTCTTTATATTCAATTAAATTATGCATATTCTTATAAAAACCTTCAATACTTACATCAATTTTATCGGTTAAGGCATAAACCGCACCGGCAGCATATTGCCATGAACGCAGAGGATTAATAGTATCGGTAACAGGAACCCACAGGTCTGTAGGCATATTTAATGTTGAATTTGTTAGCAAATGAATGTATTGTGTCATTTTAGTTGCAGCAGCCTTAAACGATAATTTATCATTGTACAAATAACGAATCGAAAATCTTGGTTCAAGTGAATGATATAATTTACCTTTTACAGAAAAATTTGAATAATGTACACCTATATTTGACTTAATTTTAGATGATAATTTTATATCATCCTCTACATACAAATAAAATTCATTAGCATATATATTTTTGTTTCCAAAAGTAGTATCAATATCACTGTCAGAATTATCGGAAAGTACCCTGAAAGTATTAATTCCGGGATTAAAAGTATGATATGTATTGTTTACTCCAAACCTGATATAATTATTTGGGTTTGGCAAATAATCAAAATCAATTTTCAAAGCCCAGTCATAAATGCCTGATGAATAATCA
>JAUWPX010000385.1 GCA_030611395.1 Bacteroidota bacterium
AATCTTTCAATTATTCAATCATTCCAAATTTTTTAACACTGAATAGTTGCTAAACTTAATAATATTATGAAAAAGATTCTTTCACTATTGTCGGTAACCTTATTGCTTCACGCTTGCCTGTTAAACGGGCAGACAATTCCGGTTCCGGAAGATTTTTTCAAATTCAAACCGGGAGCAGATAGAATGCTGTTCGATTACGAAGAGCTAATAGAGTACTTTACTTTGCTTGATAAAGCATCCCCAAAATTCAAACTGGTTGAGAATGGAAAATCACCAATGGGAAAACCAATGTATATTGGGTTTATTTCTTCTGAAAAGAATATTAACAACCTTGATCAGCTGAAAATTATTAACCATGAACTTGCTTTGAATCCTGAGATACCGGATGCTGAAAGAGCAAAGATGATTGATGAAGGCAAAGTCTTTGTACTTGGTACTCTCTCAATGCATTCGGGTGAGGTTGGCCCTTCACAGGCATCACCATTAATTGCCCATCAATTAGTTACGACATCAAATGCAAGAATGATTAAATGGCTTGACAATATTGTTTATATGATGATTCCATGCCATAATCCTGATGGAATGGATATGATAGTGAACAATTACAGGAAATATAAAGGGACAAAGTATGAAGGAGCCTCTTTACCCAGGGTTTACCATAAGTATGTTGGTCATGACAATAATCGCGATTTTGTTATCCTTTCCCAGGAAGATACTAAAGTTATTGCCGCTATTTATAATACCGACTGGTTGCCACAGGTGATGGTTGAAAAGCACCAGATGGGTTCAACCGGACCACGGTATTTTGTTCCCCCTCCTCACGATCCGATTGCCCAGAATATTGATGCAGGTATATGGAACTGGATCGGAATATTCGGGCAGAATATGATCAAAGATATGACCCGGGATGGACTTTCAGGTATATCTCAGCATTACATGTTTGACGATTACTGGCCCGGATCTACCGAAACCTGCATCTGGAAAAATGTAATAGGTTTTCTTACCGAATCTGCCAGTGTGAAAGATGCTACTCCTGTTTATATTGAGCCCAATGAGCTGAATGTCAGAGGAAAAGGGTTGTCTGAATATAAAAAAGGTATAAATATGCCGGAGCCATGGAAAGGTGGATGGTGGAGACTTGGTGATATAGTGGATTATGAAATATCCTCAACTATGTCTATTCTTAAAACAGCTTCATTGCATCGTGAAGATATCTTAAAGTTTAGAAATGATATTTGTATAGGAGAGGTGAAACGCGGACAAACAGAACCTCCGTTTTATTACGTGCTTCCTGAGAAACAACATGATCCGGGTGAACTGGTAAGCCTGGTTGTTTTGTTGAAAGAGCATGGTGTTGAGGTTTATCGCTTGCAGGAAGATTTTAGTCTTGAAGGCCATGCTTTTAAAAGTGGTGATATTGTTGTTCCGCTAGCCCAGCCTTATCGCCCTTTTATCAAAGAGGTTTTGGAAGCACAGGAATACCCTGTCAGACATTATACACCCGGTGGTGAGATTATTAAACCATACGATATTACAACGTGGTCGCTGCCTTTGCATAGAAATGTAAAATCGTTTGAGATAGAAACACGGTGTAAGGATTTTGAAGCTAAAATCGAAAAAATTAATGAAGATTATAACCTTGTTAAAACTGCACCTGAAAAATATTGGGCAACTGTTTTTTCAGTAAAAATGAACGGTAGCTACAAAGCTGCGTTTACAGCTGTAAAAAATGGACTGAAGGTTGACAGGCTTACATCAGACCTGAAAATTAAAGATGTTCTTTATCCAAAGGGTAGTTTTGTTATTTATAATAAAGGAACTGCCGGAAATGCCCTGTCTGAAATTGTTAAAGAAATAGGTGTTCAACCCGGCTATCTGGTTGAGAAGAAGGATATCCTGGTAAACCATTTTGAAGTTCCCAAATTGGCTCTTATT
>JAUWPX010000238.1 GCA_030611395.1 Bacteroidota bacterium
CCAACCAAAACACCCGAAACATCGGTAATTGAATTATCCTGACCTGGAGGAAGGACGCCAATGGAAAATCCATAATCTCTGAAAGTCATATATTGAGGAGTTGCATTATAAACAGAACATGTCAGGAGCAGAAGAAGTGAAATAATATATTTCATATGTATAAGATTTATAATATAATAGATATTTCTCAGTTGAAGAAAAATTCTATTCATGGGAACCTGCACTAATAGAGATGTTCATTCCTCACAATCAGAGCATATTGATCATTATCCAGAGTTTTGTATCCTTGCTCATAACAGAAATACAATACATCTCCGTTTTTTGTAGTATAAGTATTTGTATGAAATTGAAAATTGTACCCCTGAAGTATCAGCTGATCTTTATGAACTTTTGTTTTACCGTCAGGATTCATATCTGCAAGTATTCTCCGGTTTTTACGGAGGATATTATGAACATTACGAATAAAATTTATGTCATCCCTGTTTATCTCGTTATGGTAACTGTTCCGGCACTGATCTGAACAGAATTTCTTATCTGACCGTCCTTTCAGGGGCTCATTACATTCAAGACATCTCCTTTCCATAGGAATTAGTTTTCTTAAAAATACAAAAAAAACTGTTATATACGACATTAAACGTTTACAAACGACTATAAACGTTTATTAACCGAATATGGTCGTGTTGATGTTGTTAATTTGTTCATGAAAAAAACAATTTATTTATTAACCTCAAAATTTTAAAATCATGCAAAACTTAAAAAACAAAGTTCATCTTATCGGAAACCTTGGAATGGATCCTGAAGTTAAGAAACTGGAAAATGGTGGCTCACGCGCCAAATTTTCACTTGCCACGTCAGACAGTTATAAAAACAAAGATGGCGAAAAAGTTAAAGAAACCCAATGGCATAATCTTGTTGCGTGGGGACCCAGAGCAGAATTTACAGAAAAGTACCTTAAGAAAGGTCAGGAAGTTGCTGTTGAAGGAAAATTGACGCACAGGACATATGAAGATAAGGAGGGAAAAAAGATGTATATCACTGAAGTGGTTGTAAATGATGTGCAAATGCTGCGCTCACCTAACAATGTTTAGTATTGTTTCATAGATAGCAGCCTGAAATATCAAATGCCGGATCCTAACAGGTTCCGGCATTTTCTCTCAAGTGGGCAGTTCATAGAAGCACAATATTTCAAAAACAAAATAACATCATACAGATATACTGGTATTTACAGAATTCAGAAATTAAAGTGCGGAACACAGGAAATTGGTTTGTAAAAACAGCACCATGCTTCAGCATGGTGTAAATAAGCATATTAAGATAGTAATATTAGTCAGCTTCAGCTGACTTTTATTCAAGTCGTTTGCTAAGTTCGTCAAAGAGATAGGAAAAATTACTCATGGTTTCTTCATCCAGGTCACTCCATTTCAATTTTGAATCCTTTACCTCACGCATGAAGTTGGATGCAAGAATTGAACGTGACAAATTATTATTAACGATATACTTTAAGTTTGATTCCGGAATCCCAATTCGTTTATGAAGTATATATTTCTTAAAGTCGATAGTAGAAAACATATCTTCAATACTTTTGAAATGATCGAATTGAATAAGCTTTTTATTTGCCTGGTCTTCATTATTGGCAAAAAGATGTTTAGTAAGATCATGCTTCAAATCATTACCCTCTTTATTTGTCCCTGTAAGTACCAGGAAATCAATCCCCCAACCAAGTAACATATTTACAAGGCTCCTGATATTTGAAACTCCGGTAGCAGGCAGATAAAAAACCTGTTTTTCAAAACTTTTCATGTCAGTAAGAGCTTTCATGTAATAGAAAGTAGCAATATCTTCAAGAATAATATTGTTTTTTTTCTGGATAAACTTTTGTTCAGACAGTCTTATTCCCATTAAGGAATAAATTGGCGACAATGTATCTGTTGAAGCTGTAGTAAGTGATTTGGCATCAAAAATTTTAGTTTCACTTAATTCATCCTCCTCAACCGCTCGCTGAACTGCAAGTAACCGGTACAATTTATTTAAATCTATAAGATGAGGGGAATGGGTTGTATAAATAATCTGGACTCTTTCTTTAACATTATCGAATACTTTCAAAACATCTTCCTGAGCTCTGGCATGCAGACTTACTCCGGGTTCATCAATCAGGATTACAACATTTCTACCGCTTTCAGATAACGCTGCTGCCTGTAATTCAAGGTAAAATGAGAGAAACCAACGTACTCCCCTGCTCCTTTGTTTTGGATAAAGACGTTCTTCCCTGTCTTTTATCCAGAATTCAATATATGGTAGTCCGCTTTTATCAGTGTTGGAATTATCATAATGTTCAAGCTCAAAATTGATTATTATTTTATTATGCTTACCAATACTTTGACGCCAGTAATCCTGGAAATTTATTGTTATCTCTTTATTAAGCTTTTCAATTTTATGTTTCAGGATACGGTTGTTTGTTTGCTGAAAAAAGTCTTCATCAAGACCAGATATCAAGAGAAAATTTCTGGCTGCTTTATAGCCTTCGATATTGGTGTTTTCTATATGAATATCATGCAGATCGATACGATCAGGAAGAAGACTTAAGAAATCTTCGAAAAATATGAATTCGGGAACATAGTTAAAAAGTTTTCTTCCTGCTTCTTCCAGAGAATAGTATTTATCGATATGTGGTTTCTCTCTCTTGATTTCATTCTTAACTTCATCAATACTATCACCGGACAGAACTTTGAATGCAACCATTTTTTTTCGTATTGCATCTTCTTTGCTTTGTTCATACTCACGTAGCATTCTAACATAAGTTTCGTTGCTTGAATCAAGCTGAGTTCGTGAAGCCCTGCGTTCTTTTTCATCATATGACATATCAAAAATACGCTGGCATTTTTGAAGTTCTTTATAAGATTCCTCAAGCTCTTTTTTGTTAATAAGGAATTTCTTTTCTGCCTGTATACTTTCTCTGGCTAAATTTGTATTTTCTGTAAGTTTGCGAGCTTCTGAAGCTTTTATTTCAGCATCTTTCCCAGCAGACACATGAATATTCCTGCATTCTTCCAGATATTTTTTTGTATCGGTTATATTATCTTTGATTGTTTCACTGTTTTTACCATTTTTTCCGGATTTGTATTTTTTCTGCAACTGGGTTAGCTTTTCCTTAGCTGCTTCAAGTTCCTTGTGTTTTTCTTCTTTCTCAGAAAAAGCTTTTTCTGCTATTCTGACAGCATTATCATGTTCATTAATAGCTTCTTCTATTTTTCCTTTAATATTTTTTTCCTCCTCCTCCCTTTTATCATAAAAATTATTATATATCTTAAGAACTTCATTTCCAGCTAACTCAATATGACTTGTTATATCTTCTCCCCATGATCTCTTGAGAAAAATGGCTTCTTTTTTGTTAATTTAATCAATCAATCAATAAGTTATTTTTTTATAATTAAATAATTTTTAA
>JAUWPX010000109.1 GCA_030611395.1 Bacteroidota bacterium
GCATTATGGGCAATTTAGTTTTAAAGAAATTGCTGAGCAAACAAACGTAAGTATTAATACTGCCCTGGGCAGAATGAGATATGCACTTATTAATATGCGAAAGATGATTAAAGAGAAAAAATTGAGTCTTACGCAATACTAAGAGTGAAGATGTTGAGTAACCGGCAACAAGCATCGTCCACCGTAGTGGTAACGAAGGCGGATAACCAGAAACCAGCAACCTGGGTTAATTACCTGGTAATAATTCCTGCCTTTTCAAGTATATTAATAATCGAAGGATAAGTGTTTCCGGTTATAACTGAAACTTCATCAGGATTAAACCACCGTGCTTCTGTAATATCTTCCGCGGTTTGAGGAGTGAGTCGGTCAGAGCCATTATGAAACATTTCAAACCAGCTTGTCTCTTTCAAAACAGGTTTGTTTTTAAGGAAATAAATATGGTATGTGATCCCTAAAAGGGTTTTTAATTCAGGTTCCCTGATTCCGCATTCCTCACTTACTTCCCTGAGTGCACATAATTCAGTGTTTTCTTCTTTGTTTTTTTTTCCTTTCGGAAGATCCCATATTCCAAATCTTTTAATAACAAGGAATCTTCCTGCCTTGTTCCAAACTAAACCTCCTGCTGCTTCAATTACCCTGAAAATCTTCCTGAATTCTTCCCATAATTCCTGCATATTGGTATGATATACAAACAGTGATGGAGTATTAGCGGAGTTAATAAATGAAATAATTGCTTCAGAAAGCCCGGATGCTTCATTGTATTTATAGAATAACCTGTATTTTTGCACAGAATATTTTTCCAAATCATCAGAAAGTGAAATTACTCTGTTATTGATATAAATTTGATACATAGACTATGAATGAAATAAGCAAAAAAACAAGTGAATACCTGTTACAAATTAAGGCAATAAAATTAGAACCGGCAAAACCATTTACATGGGCATCCGGGTGGAAATCACCAATATACTGTGACAATCGGAAAACCCTGTCTTATCCCGGGGTAAGGTCTTTTATAAGAAATTCTTTTGTTGAAATTATCAGGGAGAAATATCCGCAAACCGACGTAATTGCAGGAGTTGCCACAGGGGCTATTGCCCAGGGAGCACTTGTTGCACAGGAACTGGATGTTCCTTTTGTTTATGTCCGGCCGGGTACAAAAGCTCACGGTTTGGGTAACAAGATTGAAGGTGTTGTGAAAAAAGGACAGAATGTTCTTGTTATTGAAGATCTGATTTCAACCGGAGGAAGTAGCCTCAATGCTGTTTTTGCATTAAGGGAAGCTGGATGTAATGTTATTGGTATGCTGGCAATTTTTACTTATGGTTTTACTCTGGCTGAAGATAATTTCAAAAAGGCACAGTGCAACCTTATTACACTTAGTAATTATAATGACCTGGTTGATCTTGCCATTGAATCGGGTTATATTGATAAGGATCATCTTGAGACTTTGAAGACATGGCGTAAGGATCCGGGTAACTATAAAACAACCTTATAATGACAAAGTTTGAGAGCAGAATTGGAAAACTGAACACATCAGGAGAAAAAGCTTTTGGTTTTCTTTCAGATTTCAGGAATTTCAGCCGGTTCATACCCGCGGATAAGATAAAAGAATGGGAGGCTTCAGCTGAACAATGCAAATTTACGGTTGATGGTATAGGGAAGGCCGGTTTGAAAATTATTGAAAAAGAACCTAATAAACTGGTGAAAATTTCAGGTGATGGTACAGCCGGCATAGAATTTTTCTTCTGGATCCAGATCAAAGAAATTGAAGAAAAAGATACAAGAATAAAACTTACAATTAATGCAGACCTTAACCCAATGATGAAAATGGTAGCTGCTAAACCACTTAAAAGCTTTGTTAATCTGATGATCGATAAGATAGAAGAATACCCATTTGACTAGGCAAAACTTACTTCATGAAATCCAAATATTTCAGTTTTTCCGTTTTTATGCCGGATAATTAGTCTTCCTGATGAGTCAATCCCGGTAATTTTGGCAGTAAATTTTTTGTTTTCCTGCCTGAATTGAACAAATTCCTGGTAATGATACAGGTTAGTTAAGTAATTAGCTTTAATAATTTGCCTGTTTTCTACCTCTTTTAACTGGTTGTACCGGAAATCAAGCTGCCTGCACAGTAGATCAAGTGAGTCATCCAGTGAATGTTTCCTGCCGGTGATCTGAATTAATGATATAGGATTAGTAGCATCCCCGGTGAATTTTTCCTGGTTAATATTCATCCCTATTCCGGCAATACAATAATCGAAATTATTACCCGAAATAGAGTTTTCAATTAAGATGCCTGCAATTTTGTCATCTGACACATAAATGTCATTTGGCCATTTGATATATATATTTTCGGTAAATAGTTCAACAAAGTCCTTGATACCCAGCGATATTGCCATTGAGAGAAGAAACTGTTCGTCAGGTTTCAGGAAAACCGGATAAAGGATGATGCTAAATGTCAGATTTTTGCCCCGTTTACTTTCCCATTTATTTGTCCCATGTCCCCTGCCTGCAGTTTGTTGTTTTGTACTGATAATAGTGCCTTCAGGGGGTCTCTGATGCATCAATAAATTAGTTGCAAAAGTGTTTGTTGAAGGGATAATATTTTTGTATATTATTCTATTCCCGATGATTTGTTCAGACATTGTGTAAGGTTTTCTCCGGTTTTAATAAATTGGCATTTTAATTGTACAATAAATATTACAATATAAATGAAATAAACAGTTCAATTCATTGAATTTTAAATAACTTTTTTTCCTTTGAGAAACCCTAATCCTTATTTTAGTATGTTGAATCAGGCAAAATCTCTCTTTTTCGGGAAATAATTCTGCATAAATGTACCGGTTATTAATTAAGGCTATTGTTCTATTGATTTCATTCTATTACATTTGTGCTTAAATAGTGTTAATGAAAGTAAAAAAGCAAGCAGGCAATAAGGATCTTTTGGATACAATAATAGAAGGTATTTTGCTGAAGAAGGGGCAAGAGATAGTAAACCTTGATTTTGTAGATATTGAAAACAGAGTTTGCTCGAATTTTATAATTTGTCAGGGGAATTCCAATATACAGGTTGCAGCAATTACACAATCGGTAAAAGAACTTGTAAAAGAAGAATTAAATGAAAATCCCTTACATATTGAAGGACTTGAAAATGCGCATTGGATCTTAATAGACTACGGAGATGTGTTAGTGCATATTTTTCAAAAAGAATTCAGAGATTTTTATAAACTTGAAGAGTTGTGGGCAGATGCAAAAATTGAGAAGATTGATAAGTGAAAAAATAACTAATGAGAATGGCAGATTCAAAAAAAACAGATAAAGACAAGGGAAAGACAGTTAAGGATGGTAAACCTTCCGGCAAACCCAAATTCAATGCTTATTGGATTTATGGCGCTGTTGCTTTAGCTATACTCGGATTCCAGTTTATTATTTCAGGATCAGGAAACGAGGATATATCCTGGCAGAGATTTGAACGGGAAATGATACAAAATCGTGATGTTGAAAAGATTGTTGTGGTGAATAAAGAAAAGGCAGAAATCTATATTAAGCCTGATAAATTAGCTTCAGGCAGATACTCTGATGTTGACAGTCATGGATTTGGAGGTATTCCCAATAACGGGCCACATTTTTCTTATACCATTCCCTCAGTTGAGGTTTTTAGTGCAGATATTGCAGAAGCACAGAAAAAATATAACTACAACGAGAGTGAAATAATAAGTGTAAGGTATGAGACACGTAAAAATATTATGGGTGATTTGCTTGGATGGATTCTTCCTTTAGCCTTATTGGTTGGTGTGTGGTTATTTATTTTCCGCCGGATGGGTGGTGGTGCAGGTGCGGGTGGTGCAGGTGGTATTTTTAGTGTCGGAAAATCAAAAGCCCAGTTGTTTGATAAAGAATCACGTGTAAAGGTCGATTTTTCGGATGTTGCAGGGTTGGAAGAGGCAAAAATGGAGGTCAGAGAGCTTGTTGATTTCCTGAAGAATCCGAAAAAATATACTGACCTCGGAGGTAAAATCCCGAAAGGTGCATTGTTGATCGGTCTTCCCGGTACAGGAAAAACCCTGCTTGCGAAAGCAGTGGCAGGGGAAGCAAATGTGCCGTTCTTTTCTATTTCAGGATCTGATTTTGTCGAAATGTTTGTTGGTGTTGGTGCATCACGTGTACGCGACCTGTTTAAGCAAGCTAAAGAGAAAGCACCCTGTATTGTATTTATTGATGAGATTGATGCTGTTGGACGTGCAAGGGGAAGAAATACCGGTTTTGGAGGCAATGACGAAAGGGAAAATACATTAAACCAGTTGCTTACTGAGATGGATGGCTTTGGTACTAATGTTGGCGTGATAATTCTTGCGGCTACAAATCGTGCTGATGTGCTCGATCGTGCTTTACTTCGTGCCGGAAGATTTGACAGGCAAATACATGTTGATTTACCCGATTTGATTGAGAGAGGGCAAATATTTAAGGTTCATTTAAAGCCTCTGAAACTTCATAATGATGTTGAAGTTGATTTCTTAGCTAAACAAACCCCTGGCTTTTCAGGTGCTGATATCGCTAATGTATGTAATGAAGCTGCTTTAATTGCTGCCAGAAAAAATAAAAAGAAGGTTGATAAGCATGATTTTCATGATGCTGTTGACCGAATTGTTGGTGGTCTTGAAAGAAAAAATAAAATTATATCTGTACTTGAGAAAAAAATTATTGCTTATCACGAAGCGGGCCATGCTACAGTAAGCTGGCTGCTTGAGTATGCTAATCCATTGCTTAAAGTAACAATAATACCACGGGGGAAAGCACTGGGTGCCGCATGGTACCTGCCCGAAGAACGACAAATTACAACAACCGAACAATTACTTGATGAGATGGCAGCCGCACTTGGTGGCAGAGCCTCTGAAGAACTAAACTTTGGTAAAATTTCGACCGGTGCTCTTAATGACCTTGAGAAAATTACAAAACAAGCATATGCAATGGTTAGTTACTTCGGAATGAGTGACAAGGTTGGTAATCTTAGCTTTTATGATTCCACCGGCCAGAATGAGTTTACTTTTAATAAACCATATAGCGAAAAAACAGCTGAATTGATAGATGATGAGGTAAAACGCCTTATAGATAAAGCATATAACAGGGCTATGGAGGTTTTGAAGAAGAACAAAAAGGGATTAATACAACTGGCTGAGTTGTTATTGGAAAAAGAAGTGATCTTTAGTGAGGATGTGGAAATAATATTTGGTAAAAAGAGAGGCAACATCACGAAGGAGACACAATCAATGTTAATGAAGACTAATTCAAAATCTTCTTCCGGAATCACTAAAAAGAAACCTCCAAAAAAAGAAGAACCCGGTAAATAAAAGATTGTTTTCTTATGGAAAAGGATTGGGTAATAGCTTATGAATCAAAGCAGGAGTATTTAGCTGATATTGCCAGGACTATTCTGTCTGATAATGATATTGAATCGGTGATAATTAATAAAAAAGATTCTATTTATAATTCATTTGGCGACATTGAGGTATATGTTATCAGGGATAACCTGATTAGAGCAAAACAAATTTTACAAAAGTTATAAAATTGAGTAATTTTATTCAACGTTCCATAACCGGACTTTTTATTATTATTATACTGGTGGGCAGTATTTTACTAAATGCCCTTTCGTTTTTTCTGCTTTTTTTGATCATTCTTATAGTCTCTATGCTGGAATTCTACAGGATGGCAAGACATACAAGAGCACGGCCTCAGAAATATTTTGGTGTATTTATCGGAGGGGGGCTTTTTATTGTGAATTTCCTTTTTGCAGTAGGGTTTATTAATCAAAAATATTTTTACGTCTTTATTCCATT
>JAUWPX010000103.1 GCA_030611395.1 Bacteroidota bacterium
TTATCATTTCTTCACTCCAAATACATTATTAACAATTGTTAATAACTAATGTTAATTTTTTGTTTATTGTATTTCATTAAAAGAATTGCATGGGAAGGTGCAAATTTCTATATTTGATTTACCAAGTGAGAGATAAAAGGTAGGCTTGAAAGGTTTGTATCTGTGAAAGAAAAGCTTAGGCTGATCGGGAGCAGAGACCACCTAAAAAGGTAAACCTGGAAAGATCAACTCTTAGGAGGCGATCAGGTACAGGTTAAACTCTTCAGCGTCGGGTTCGAAAGAACCAGGTGTAAAAGGGACCTTTAAAAAGCCAGGACCAGTGGATGCGAAACTCTTCGGAGGGGACCAATGACCGGTTCAGACGTAAAAAAGATTTGATCTGAAAGGATCAGGTTGGACAGACAGAAACCATAATAACCGTAGCCTGGAACTTGAGAAACCTACGGGTATCAAAAAGTTAAATGGGAACATTCTTCAAACGAAGATGTTCCCATTTGTGTTTTAAAGAATTTGTAATAAACTTGGAATTTCCCTTTTTTCTTATTATATTTAATCATAAAAAAAATAATATGAACTGGAAAATACATTATAATCTTTGGGACAATAGTGAATATAATAAGACCATTGCACTGGTTATTGATCAAATTGCCAGTGAGTTTGAAAGGTTAATACCAACCGGTCCGCCTCTTGGGTATAAGCCCATTTATCTGGTAAATGACATGTACTACGATCACAGACTTTATGTGCCACTTGAAACAAATAAATACAAAATTGGTTTGCAAACTGAATTTGATACTTTCGGAAAAGCAACTTATCAGTTTGCACATGAACTTTGCCATATATACTGTGACCCTAGAGCTATAAGCTGGTTGTCAGAAATATTATGCCATACTGCATCTTTCTATTTCCTCGATCTCCTTGGCGAGGAATGGGAAATCAATGCTCCTGACAAAAAGTATGAAGAGTATTATGAGCATTTCGGGAACCTTAAAAAGGATAAATTAAGAGAAATTGTTGAAAAAGTTGATCTTGTTCAAAACCAGGTCTCTAATGCCTGGATCAAAGAAGAGGTTCGGAAAATTCGCAGGTCTAACGATTACAGGAATCCTATCATTTATAATATAATTGCCCTTGAATTAGTTACACAATTTAAGGAAAACACAGACCCATGGGCATTATTACCATTTATTGGTCAGTGTCATATTCCTCCTCCGTCTGAAGATGTTAAAGATCTTTCTGTAAATAGAGATGTTATACCTGATTTCAATAAATTGTATAGTATTGTACCTTCTCATCTTAAGCCTGTTGTTAATTCATGGAAAGATACAATCTGGATTGACTGACATATGTGCCAATTAGGTGTGATTAAAGTAATTTTCCTTAACAAAATAGATATAGAATTAATCCGAACTCCGAAGATGATTTTTTTTTAGCTTTTTTACTACCCGTCGCAGAGTTCAGATAAATCAAAATGGCTGGATCAGGAACAGCCTGTAACAAATGTTCTTAAACTTCTTAAACCTTATCAATATGATAATTTGCAAGCTCATGCAATCTCAAAACTTATCTCAAAACGCAATGTCGGGAAGAATGTTCCTGAACTGATAGAACCTTACGACTATAATTCCAGTAAACTTTTTTAATCCCAATTCAGGATTTATAATGCCTAAAATAGCTAATCTCAATATTCTAAAGTCAACAGTCTTCAGTCGGCAGTCGGCAATCTGAAGACTGGATTATTTAATGGGATATATTATTTTTGCGCCTTTCTTTTTTTCTTTTTTCAAGTATTGGAATTTGATATTTATTTGATATTTGGTGCTTGTTTTTTGTGATTTTTTACATTTATTATTGTGTTTTAATTATTTGATTGTTATTTGCTTTTTTGCCGACTGTAGATTGCCGACTGCCGACTGATTAGGAACCCAGGTACTAATACTATACTTATTGTTTCTTGCTCTTTGCTCTTAGCACTCCGCTCTTTGCTCCATTTATCCCTATTGTGCTGCAAAATGATAAGTAATTTTTCCGTATTGCCTGTTCGGTGCTAAATAGTCGGTGCTAAAAACAGAAAGTGAAGCAGCTTTTTTTGCTGCCTGATATAAACATTCATTAAATATAGCAGTTTCACTTTCATTAATAGCTGATGTAACAACTAAACCTTTTCTGTCTACTTCAATATCTACTACAACCTTTCCTGCACCTTCGCATAAATATATTGGAAGTGGAAGATTTTTATGCACACGGCCTGCCAGCTCATAGAATATCCGTGTTGGACCACGGTATTGGGCTGCAATTTCTGCAGAGGTTTTTTCAGCTTTTTTCTTTATTTCTTCTGTTCTTTTATCTTCAATAAAACCTGTAATCCCAGCCTGGAGAGCTTCTTTCATCTGTTTCCTCTCATCAATATAATTATTCTCTTTCGTAATATCTCCACTTTCAATCAACTCCTCCTTTATCTTATCCATATATTCCTCAATATCAAATTCTTCTTCCGGCTCGTTTGATAAATTTGCTGCTATTGTTGTCCAGTATTCCTCTTCATCATAGCCCTGTACTTCTTTTTTTTGTTCCAGTATCTGTAATGCTTTTTCCTCACGCTGCGACTCGAATTCAATCCATACATATTTTCCGGTATCTCTGTATGATACCGATAATTTCATTATCATAAATATGATGCCGAGAACAAGATGAACTATTATTGTTCCTAAAATTCCGTAAATATGTCTATTAAAGAAATTATTCATTCCGGGTGCAAAATTATAAATATTTTTCCGGAGTTATCTGATATATCCCAAATATTGCTACATATGGTATCATTTAGATGCTATATGAATGAATAATCATCAGTCTATTAGTTTGCTCCTAAAACCTGCTGGCAAAAGTATATTATCTTTGTCAGTCTTATTAAGTTTATTAAGAACACCAACATGAGTTTTGATGTTATAACTCACCAGGTATTTATACTTATTATCCTTGCGATAATTGGTGTTATTGCATCGAAAACAGGATTGATCAACGAACCGGTAAAGCAAGGACTTTCCGGTATAATTTTTAACATCACCCTTCCGCTACTTATCCTGAGTTCCCTTTCCGATATGGAACTTACAGGTGAAGTTTTGTTTAATGGGTTATTGGTTATTTTGTTTTCCTTTCTGGCTCTGGTATTGTTGTATATAACAGGATCAATTTCCTCCCGTATTATGTCATTGAACAGTAGGGCAACTACAATTCATGTTATTCATACTATGTTTGGAAATATTGTATTTCTTGGGTTCCCATTAATACATGTGCTTTTTGGAAATAAGGGACTTCTGTTTGCAATGCTTTTTCACCTGTGTTCAAATACTATGCAATGGACATTAGGGGTATATCTATTCACAACAGAACAAAACAAAAATGTTTTGGCCGGACTAAAAAAACTTATAAATCCAAATACCCTGGCTTTTTTCCTTGGACTAATTTTAATGAGCCTGGACTGGTCAATGCCGGATGTTTTCAAAAAATCTCTTGGCGGTTTAGGAAATACATCACTCTATTTGTCAATGCTATATATTGGTGCAGTTCTTTCAGAAACAACAGTTCATAACCTGATTGGAAAATTCCATGTATATATATTAAGTATTAACAAGCTTGTGCTTTCACCTATACTTATTCTTCTGGTTATCAGTGTAATATTAAATGTAACCGGTTGGAAAATGGATACAATTGCTTTATCAGTTATAATTATGCAATCGGCAATGCCATGTATGGTTATAATTATTATTATGGCAAAGAAATATGGAGCAGACGATATACATGCTTCGCAAAATGTGTTAACATCTACTTTGTTAGCAATTTTAACACTCCCCTTAATTTTCTTATTACTTGAAAAACTACTTTAACCCGAATAATTCATAAACTTTGATGAATTATTCGGGCTAAAAACTATTTCAAACTTATAATTATTATTACTGTTTTTCTTCATACTTTAGCGATCGTGTAAAACAATATAAAAATGAAAAAGATTCGTTTTAGCTACCTGGTTCTGATATTTGCCTTTTTATTGGTTTATCCAGGATGTTCAAAAAAAGAAGCCAATGAGGGATTTGATTGTTTTTCAATATTGGCCGGTAGAGAAGCTACTATTGATGGATCTGTTATGTTTGCACATGATGAAGATGATGGGGGTAAACAGGTTGTAAACTGGTATAAAGTGCCATCACTTAAGCACTCACCGGATGAGGTAATAAATTTTAAGAATGGAGGTGTTTCTGTACAACCTGAAGAAACAAATAGTTACCTATGGCTGGAAATGCCAGGAATGAGCTTCTCAGATTCGTATCTTAATCAGTACGGTGTTTGTATCGGTTCAGATGCTTGTTCATCACGCGAAAAGGAAGGTGTATTAACAGACGGAGGTATTGGTTATTCTCTAAGAAGAATAATGGCTGAAAGGTCAAAAACAGCAAGAGAAGCAGTTAAAATTGGAGGAGAACTTGTTTCTAATTATGGTTACACTTCTTCAGGACGCACATATTGCATTGCCGATCCCAATGAAGCATGGATGCTGTCTGTGGTGAATGGTAAACACTGGATAGCACAAAGAATTCCGGATAACCATATTGCCGTTATCCCAAATTACTATACTATCAGGGAAATTGATCTTGCAGATACCCTGAATTTTCTCGGATCAGCAGATATTGTAGAATACGCGATTGAAAGGGAATGGCATAATCCAGATAACGGACCTTTTATCTTTCGTGAAGCATATTCCGATTCCGGGTCGCTAAAATCAATAGGAAATATTTACAGAATGTGGAGAGGAATAAATATGTTATCTGAAGTTGATTATGATGTAGAATATGATTTCCCGTTTTCATTTGAACCTGAGCAAAAAATAGGGGTTAAGGACTTTATGAAAGTATTGCGTGATCACTATGAAGGAACAGACCTTCATATTGACAATCAGAACCCTCATTTGAGTAACCACAGAAGTATCTGTTCTAATACAAACCAGTATGGTTTTGTTGCCCAACTTCGAAGTAAAATGCCTGTTGAAATTGGTGCTGTATTATGGATTGCCCCAAGAAGACCATGTATTCAATCTTTTATTCCCTGGTATTCAGGAATTACAAAAGTTCCTGATGGTTTTGGACGAAATACATATGAACAAGCCATTATCGAACATTTTAATCCGCCACCCGATATTCATAAACCTGTACCGGAACTTGCTTACTGGCATTACTACCAGGAATCTGAGGTAAATCCCGATGACTATGAAAACTATTTTGAAACAAAGAAAACGGAGATTGATGCAATTGAAAATTCCCTGTTTAAGAGTCAGGACGGTTTTGAAAAAGAGGTTTTAAAAACCTGGGAAATTGACAAAGAAAAGGCACTTCAGATGATAACTGATTATACTGCTAAATGGGTAAGAAAAACTTTTGTATATTGACCTGTCAAAACTCAAGAAATCCACCATTCACATGTCACAGGACAATAAGTTATATAAGGAGTTGCTGAAGCAAAAGGATGAAATTACAAGGCAAAAAAAAGAAATAATTGAAAGTCTGGAATATGCCTGCCTTATTCAGACTGCTTTACTACCTCAACCATCATCAATCCACAAAACTTTACACGATAGCTTTATACTTTATCTTCCAAAAGATATAATTAGTGGTGATTTTTACTGGATTTCCGAACAGGAAGAAAATATTTTGTTTGCAGCAGTTGATTGCACCGGGCATGGTGTGCCGGGTGCCTTAATGAGTATTTTAGGGATTACATCACTTAATGAAATTGTGAGTAATATAGATAATATTAAAGCAAACAGAATACTTAATCAATTGAGGGAAAAAATTATGAAAGCCTTGCACCAAACAGGTCAGGGAGGTGAGTCGAAAGATGGAATGGATATTTCTTTTTGCATCTTTAACAGAAAAACAAAAGAGTTACAATACTCTGGTGCAAACAATCCGCTATATTATATCCGCCGGGATATTTTACATGAAATAAAACCGGATAAAATGCCTATCGGAGTTAGTGGTATTGAGGAGAAATCATTCAGGAATAATGTTGT